>CALBOT010000027.1 GCA_937896695.1 uncultured Candidatus Nitrosopelagicus sp.
GCAAAAGTTTCTTTTAAAAAAAAATAAATGAAAAAATCAGAATTAAAACAAATAATTAGAGAAGCATTAGAGGATAAAGTTAAAGAATGTCCTTCTTCTACACAAGATATTTCTTTAAACACAGCTAATAGAGATAGAGCTATAAGAACAGACTATATTAAATATGGTCCTTTAAATGTTGAAGAACCAGGTGATTATTGGAAAAATATAGCAAAGCAATGGAATACAACAGAAGAAGCAGCTAGAAAATCCAATTGTTCAAATTGTTTGGCATTTGATGTATCGCCAAGAATGATTGAAGGATGTATACCTGCTTTAACATCAGAACCAGTTAGAGATAAATTTGGAATATTAGGATATTGTTGGATGCATCATTTCAAATGTCATTCAGCTAGAGCTTGCAATACTTGGGCAGCCGGAGGACCTATAGGAACTGATGAGAAGTCTTATGAATGGCAAAAAAGAAATCTGAAGGCAGCATTAGATCCAGATCCAATTGACCCAACTATGTATAAGGATGAGTAAGATATGATTAAATTAAAAAATTTATTAAAAGAAGGTTCAGGATTCTATAAAGTAGATCCAGGTCCAAAACGTTGGTTCAAACCATACGGTGATAAATACACTGAATATGAAAAAGCAACTAACAAAAGCTTGAAAGAAGCAAAAGGTAATAACATGTATGATGATGTTCTTACATTAAAAAGAAGCTTTGATATATTCAAACAACAATCACCAGATTTATATAAAGAACTTGATGCAAAATTTAAAGTTAAAAATATACAAAAGACTTTAGATGATATGATTAAGTTTATGGATACACCAGCTGCAATGAGAGAAGCAACATTACCTAAATTCAAAACACCATTTGAAGCATATAGTTGGATAATGAACAAAAGAGGAGAGGCCATGGATATTGAAACAGAGATGATGGAAACAAGTAAAGAAATCCAAATGGCATATGGTGAAATGGAACAAGAAGCAGAAGCAGGTGGTGGACCAATTACAGATCGATATGGTAAAGAACTTGAAGCACTTGAAATTCGACATAAAGATTTAAGAACTGAATTTGAAAAGGTGATGGAAGAAATAGATGAATACGATCAAAACTATTAAGATGATAAAATTAAAAGACATATTAAAAGAATTAACCGATAATAATTTCAAAGGATCTGAAGTTATATCTAGGATTAACAGAAGACAACCTGATTTATTTGGCAAACAATTATTTGCTGATATACTTCCTAAAGGTGAAGCAAGCGAAGCTAAAGCAATAAAAGCTTTGAAGGATCATGATAGAAGTTTTATCAAGAAAAGAATGGATCGATTTGCTCCAATGTTTCTTCATGTACAATATCATGAATTTGAACATGAAGGACAAGAATATAGATTACATCAAACTCAATATTTCAATTCAAACTTTGAAGACAAAGATCCTAAATTCAATCCTAAGGTAACTGCAGTTATTTTAATGAAACTTATTCCTGGTACTAAAGATACTGAAGACATAGGTTCAATGCTTGTTAAAACTGATGAGTATATTAAAGATTTGAATCGTTTGAAAATCACTAAAAAAGCTATGTAATCATGGACAAGTATATATACAGAGGTAAATTAGAAAGAGTGGTTGATGGAGATACTATTGATGCTCTTATTGATGTAGGTTTTGATATTTGGGTAAAGAAAAGAATCAGATACAAAGGAATTGATACTTGGGAATCCAGAACAAGAAACCTTGAAGAAAAAGCAAAAGGCTTGGAAGCCAAAGCAAGAAACAAAGAATTATTGATGGAAGTAAGTTCAAAACCAGGCTACTTTCGTTTAAAGTCTTATGGTGTAGGTAAGTATGGTAGAGTACTTGCAGAAATCTTTATAATGGACTCAAATGGGGTTCAAATTGATATAAATAAGACCTTGATCAAAGAAGGTCATGCATATGTTTATGATGGTGGTAAAAAGAAAGTTTTTTCTGCCTAAACATTTGTTTATTTGAAAAATATTTTTTATATTAAAATATGACAAAGGAATTTATGGACAACTACTTGGATTTAACACTGAGAGAAGTATACGATATAATTACATCAGATGATGATCCTTGGCCAAATGCATTCGAAACAAAAAAGAAAGTTAAATTCATTCAACAATTGATGGATTATTTTCAAGAAAGGGAAGAATATGAACGTTGCGCAAAATTACTTAAAATACAAAAAGAGGTTACAAAATATGAATTGGACAATAGAAAGCCATCCGATAGACATAGCGGAGATATCACAGACTGATCATCAGAAGATCTATTTAGTTACTATTTTTGATGATAATGGAAGACCTATAGAGGCCGCGGAAGCATATGGACAAGAACATAGAGGTCAAATTACAAAAAAGTTTATTGGTAAGTACAATGCTTATATTACAAAAATAGAACATTCTGAAGAATTAAAAAAATGAGTTACTGGACACAAACATCAACATATGGGGACATTGAAATCATCTGGGAATATAAAGAGACGGAGACCAAGAAGGCCACGACTATACATATACCTAATGAATGATAATTACAATTCATTTGAATATGTAACAAAAGTCCTACAATCAATATTAGGACATAATATGTATCAAGCTGAACAATGTGCTATGATAACACATAATGCAGGTCAATGTCTTGTACATTCTGCATTTCCAAAAGAAGCATATTTATTATTTGATATATTACAAAAACATGGATTAACAGTTAAACTAACACAAAAAAAATTATGAAAAAAGAAAAAACTTATACATATGATCAAATAGCATTTCCAATATTATTAGTTAGTGTAGTAGCGTTATTTTTAGCATCTACATGGAATATGGAAAATCAAATTGAACGTTTAGAGTTAGAACTTCAAGATACTACAGATAGTTTATGTGCAATTATTGATAGTTTGCAATGTGAAATAGACACATTAACATGGGAAACAGAAATATGGGATTATAATGTAGAACATAATACAACTCATTTATTATCAGCATTAATGTTTGTTGAAAGTAGAAACAATGATTCTGCTCATGCAGTAGGTGAAGATGCTGTGGGATGTTTACAGATAAGAAAAACTATGGTAGATGATGTAAATAGAATATTGAAAAGACAAGGAAAAGAATTAAGGTTCACATATAATGATAGATGGTTAAGAGATAAATCTATTAAAATGTTTGATATTTATTGTAAACATTATGGATTGACAACAGCAGAAGAAATTGCAAGATGTTGGAACGGTGGACCAAGAGGAATGGATAAAGAAGCAACAGTTTATTATTGGAATAAAGTTCAAGATTATTTGGATAGTTAAGAAAAATTTAATATATTAAGAATATGAAAACAAATGTTATAGTAAAATTAGAGATAGAAGGATTGCATAATTGGCCAGCGGCTCAATCTGTATTTCCTGAAGTAGGTTTTTTGGCCAATATGCATAGACATAAATGGTTTATTACAGCCAAGAAGAAAGTTAACCATGATGATAGAGATGTAGAATTTATCATGTTCAAAAGAGATATTGAAGAATGGTTAAAAACAACATATTATAATGCATTATCAAGGACTCATGAATTTGGGGCTAAGTCATGTGAAATGTTAGCTAAAGAAATATTTGAGGAGTTTGATTGTGTATATGTATCAGTATTCGAAGATAATGAAAACGGTGCTGAAGTTTATAATTAAAGGAGAATAAGATGAAAAAATTATTATTAGTATTATTAGTCATGCTTGGACTAAACACAACACAAGCACAACAGACAGTAGTGCCTTATTTTTGTTGCGATTCCATAACATATTGGACTGATCAAGGCCAAGGATTATTTATAGGACTTGATACAACAAACATAGTACACAATCCTGATTCAATACAAGTATACTGGGGAGTATGTACTGGATTTGCAACAGTTGGCATGTGTTATTCAGGACAAGGTATGAATGATCATTTTCCTCAGATTACAACATCAGATACAATTAAAGTACAGTATGATGTTTACATTTACGAAAATGGTTCGTTAGAAATATGTAGTATAGAAGATTGGTTAGTATATGACCAAGGAGTTTACAATTGGGTATTAATGAATATGTTACCAACATCAATAAATGAATTAACATTTAATAAAGTTGATAATAATACTATATATGATATAACAGGAAGAATATTAACTGAAATACCAATAGGTAAAATGTATATTCAAAATAGAAAAAAGTATATTAAGTTTGATTAGTATATTTATTAATATGATCGTTAGTAGTTATATTAGCTGCTTGTATGGACCTGGGTTCGAATCCCAGCATCTCCACTAACACATCGCTACAGCATGGGGATGTTTTGGAATTGACAGCAAGATAAGGGTATAATGAAGATCACGTTTAACTGGCGAACAAGTTGAAATGGCGATGGCTGCTTAGGCACCCTGACCCGAACGGTTTAAAAGAGGTCATGTCGTAAAAACCTCGGAGGATGGTAGGTATTTATTAAATAAAGGAGTTATATATGACACAATTATATTTATTTGAAAAGGAAAATGTTATGAAAAGAAAAGATTACGTAGCAGAAATTATTGAGAAATGGTTGAATGCCATGGACAAAGAAAATATTGGTGTACAACCAAAATGTATCACTATATTAGGAACCATGTTATCACAATACAAAGTTACACCAAAGGATGGCGTAAAAGATATATGGCAACAAGCGCTGAACATTAGAGGTGGTGAATTTGCTGATTGGTATTCTGGATTATCAAAAGAAGAAAAAGCAGAATATGATAGAGCAAGAGCAGCTGCTTCAGCAAAATATGATAATAGGAATAATAAAGAACTATTAAAAGGATAACATGCCATTCAAGCCAGGTGAAGGACGTCCAGCCTTTAATATAACAGAATCTCAAATACGATATGCTATGGAGAATAGTAAATCATGTGCTGAGGCTGCACGGTTTCTAAAAATATCATATGAAGCATTTAGAAAATATGCAAAGTTATATAAGGACGAAACTACTGGTAAAACATTATTTGAATTACATAAAAATCAAAAAGGAGCAGGTATAAAAAAAGGTACTGGTCCTAAGATGAGAGGTAAACATGGTTTGCTAGATATATTGGAAGGCAAACATAGAGAAATAAACCATCATAATTTAAAAGGTAGATTACTAAGGAATGGAATATTTGAAGAGAAATGTAGTTCTTGTGGATATGAAGAAAGAAGAATTACAGATTATACAGTTCCTTTACTATTAGATTGGATTGATGGGGATAAAACAAATCATAAACAAGAAAACTTAAGAATGTTATGTTACAACTGCTATTATTGTGAAGTAGGTAATCCATGTGGTGGTGGTGTAAAGAAACATGAAGGTTATTAAAAAGGATAAAAAATGAATTTTATTAATAGTTGGAGAAAAGGTAATAAACAAGATGATAAATTTTTAATCTGGATTAGATTAGGACGTATAACAGCATTTAAAGTTTATGCAGATATATCATCAGGAATATATGAATTAACTATTCTCAATTTTGGTATAAAAACCAAGTAATGATTCAAGTGGCTCCATATTTATTGATATGGATGCCAAACGCAGGAAAGTGGATAAACTACTTTCTGACAAATGGAATATCGAACGTAAGATCGAGAACATCCAATCAGAGTGCAAACACGAAAACAAGGTTCTAAAACAGATTAAAGAAAATGGTTTTGAATTACGTTGGGTGTGTGATGATTGCACCTTACCTTTGGGCTGGCCGTCCGAAGCTGAACGCGATGAGTTTCTAAAATAACACAAACTTTTTTGAAAAAAAGCTGCCAAAAGATTTGGTACTTTGCAAAATTTTACTTATATTTATAGTATATAAATTAATAAATAAAAAGTAAAAATTATGTTAAATAAAATGTTAAATCAGTTAGGTCAATTAAGTAAAGATGAGTTAATAACTCTAAATGATGCAGTTATTAAAATGGCAAGAGCAAAAAGTAGAATTGAATCAGTTGCTAAAGGTGCTACTTTGAAAGTAGGTCAAGTAGTTGAAATCAATCATCCTAAACATAAAGGTCAAAAATTTACCATTAAAAAAATTAATAGAACAAAATGTGTTATTAATGAGTTAGGTGGTCATAGTCATACATTGTTTACGGCGCCAATGTCAATGATAATTGCTTAAAAAAGTTGAAAAAAAGCTGCCAAAAGATTTGGTAGTACGAGATTTTTTTCTTATTTTTATAGTATATAAAAAATAAATAATAATTAATAAATAGTAAAGATGAATAGTATTAAAATTTTCAAGCCAGAAGTTAAGAACGGTAATATCCAAGCCGTAGATATCAATGGTAAAGTAGTTAAAGGTATTGTTAGAGATCATATGTTAGAATTGGCTCTAGACAATAATCAATGTATTGTATACAATGAAGAAACAGGTAAGTGTTACCGTAAAGATGTTCAATTGTATTACGATCAAGCTCCAACCGAGAAAGAGGTTGAAGCATCTGAAAAGATAGATGCAGATCCAGTTCTAGCATTTATTCATAATTCACCAGAACTTATTCCTGATACAATGAAGATTTCAGATCTGAAATGGAAGTATCTTATGCGTTCTGCAGTAAGGGGTAAGAATATTATGATGACAGGTCCAGCGGGTTGTGGTAAGACCATGGCAGCTCAGAAAGTTGTTGAGGCAACAGGTAGACCTCATTTCTATTTCAATCTAGGTGCTACTCAAGATCCTAGAGCGACTTTGATTGGTAATACTCATTTCAAGAAAGAAGAAGGAACTTCTTTCAGCCAATCAGCATTTGTTAAAGCAATTCAAACGGAGAACGCTGTTATACTATTAGATGAGATATCTAGAGCGCATCCAGAAGCTTGGAATATATTGATGACGGTATTAGATTATGGTCAAAGATATTTGAGATTGGATGAACATGAAAATGCTCCAACTATTGAAGTTGCTAAAGGTGTTTGTTTTATTGCAACTGCTAACATTGGTAATGAGTATACGGCAACCAGAGCGATGGATAGAGCATTGGTAGATAGATTTACTATCATTGAAATGGATACTTTGAATAAAGAACAAGAGTCAGGTCTATTAAAAGATCTGCATCCAGGTATAACTGTAGAGCAGGCAGATACAATTGCTGAAATTGCTTCTTTAACTAGAAAGGAAGTAACTAATGAAGCTCCTAAGTTGACCAATGCTATTAGTACTAGATTAAGTGTTGAGATAGCAGGATTATTAGAAGATGGTTTTACTCTTCCAGAAGCTGCCGAGGCTTGTATTTATCCATTCTTTGATGCGGATGGTGGAGTAGATTCAGAAAGAACTTATATCAAGCAATTGGTTCAGAAGTATATTGGAACTGCAGAAGAGGATATCTTTAATGCAGATGAAGTTGAAGCTCAAGAAGAGCAAGTTTAATTATTTATTATTTATTAATTGAAGGACGGGGAGGTGTCCAAATACAAAATCGACACCGACTATTAGGATTACGTATAGAGGCACCCCCCATCTTTCCTAGATAGTATATTTATATGAAAAAAAGAATAGAAAATAAAACAGTTAGTAAACCAACAGAAGGAGGCAGATATGGTGCTATAGGATCTATAATGCAAAAAAGAGGTGGATTTGATTATTTACGAATTTGTGATGTAGTTAATATGAAAGTATTTATGATACCGCATGATGTATTTTTTGCACAAATGGATAAATGGCAAAGACCAGATGGTAGTTGGAAAGCACAAAATAAAGGAGGATATAAATTTATGTTTTCAATGAAATATGAAAACTTCAAACCAATTAATAGAGGAACTAAGGAGACAAAAGAAAATACAGATTTATTATTAAAATATGAACAAAAATTAGATCCTAAATTATATGGTGAAGAAGCTAGGAAAAGTTATTTGATAAAAAATATAGATGTGTATGCAAAAGATCCAGCTATAGTTGGAAAAGTTATGGAAAGAATGGTTGCAGAAATAGAAGGAGAAGTATTTGAAGACGGAGCTCATTATGATTCATATGCTAAATAAAAGTAAACTTTTTTGAAAAAAAGCTGTAAAAAAATTAGGATAATTGCAAAATTTTTCTTATTTTTATAGTATATAAAAAGATAAATAAATAATAAGATATGGGAAAATTCAAGTTCAATAATTGGGGAAGTAATTCAAATTCAAGCTTCTGGTTAGATGATGATTTTACAACATCAGGTAATAGTATATTTGATGATTATGATGATAAGCCAAAAGTAGATTTATTGAAGTTAGCTGGTTATCGTAGAGCAATTGCTAACTTTGTTAGTATTGTTACAGGTAAAAGTATTCCAGTACAATTTAGTGGTGCTGATAGTTATACAGATGGTAAGCGAGTTAATATATCTGCTAAGTTAACTGATAAGGAATTTGATTCAGCAGTAGGATTAGCATTACATGAAGGATCTCATATTAAATTGACAGATTTCAATGTGATGGCCAAGTTAGAAGATAATATTCCAACTCATCTTATTGATATGGTCAAAGAAAAATATTATTCAGGTAGACCAGAAGAAGATCAAGAATGGTTAGCTAAGAATTATATTCAAAAGTATGTTAGAGATTTATTGAACATAGTTGAAGATAGAAGAATTGATAACTATGTATATAAAGCAGCTCCTGGTTATAGAGGTTACTATGAAGCTTTATATGATAAGTATTTCAATGCTAAGATTATTGATAAAGGTCTTCAATCAGATGAGTATACAGATTTAGATTGGTCTTCTTATATGTTCCGTATTTGTAACATTACTAATTCAAATCGTAGAATGGATGTATTGAATTTAAGAAAGGTTTGGAATATATTAGATCTTAAGAATATTGATAGATTAGAATCTAGTCAAGATGCGGCAGATGTTGCATTTGAAATATTTGATTTTGTTGAAAGTCAATTACCAAAGCCAGATCCTAAAGATGATCCATTCAATGAATGTAATATGGGTGATGAATCAGGCCAAGGAGAAGATGAAAGCCATGAATGTAATGGTGGTGAAGCTAAAGATGGTAACGGAGAGCATGGTAATATAAATGATGATGGTTCTGTTGCAGATGGTGAAGAAGCTAAGATAGGTTCAAGTGCTAAACAAGGAGGAGCTAAGATGCCTGAATTAACTTTGAGACAAAAAGAGCAACTTAAGAAAGCTATCAAGAAACAAGAAGAGTTTCAGAACGGTGAAGTTAAGAAAAAGAAGTTAGCTAAGAAAGATCAAAAGGCAATGAAGGCTATGGAAGAGTCAGGTATATCAGTTGAGAACGTTGATTATGATAGACAAACTTATTATGGTGAGAAACTTTCTTCCAACCAAGAAGTTTATGTTGTCAGAGATGTAACTCAATCATTGATTGATTCTAATCAGTTTGATGGAATGTGGAAAAAAGATCATTGGAATCAAGATAGAAACGAAATAGCAGTTAGAGAAGGTATTGTGTTAGGTAAGATGCTTGGTAAGAAACTTAAAGTAAGAGCAGAAGAAAAGAATACTAAGTTCAATAGATTGAGAACAGGTAAGATTGATAATAGAATGTTAGCATCTTGTGGTTATGGTAATGAAAGTATATTTGAAAAGATAGAATCATTTGCTTACAATCCAGGTATCATTCATATATCAATTGACAATAGTGGTTCAATGAATGGTAATAGATTAACGCAAGCAATGAAGACAACCATGGCCATTGCAAAAGCTTGTAGTATGGTTGAGAATATGGATGTAGTAGTTAGTTTTAGAGCTGCAGATAATGTAGGAGGACATAGAAATATGTATATGCCGATCATTGGTATTATCTATGATTCAAGAAAGCATCATATCAATAAGTTGGCTAGAATAATGCCTCAGGTTAGAGCTTGTGGTACTACTCCAGAAGGATTATGTTTCAAAGCTATCATGAAAGAATTAGTTGCTGGTACTAGAGGTAAGGATGCTTATTTCATTAACATGTGTGATGGTATGCCTTGGTTTAATAACTATGCAGGAGATGCAGCTTTGAATCATACTAGACAGCAAGTGGTTAAGATGAGAAGAGAAGGTATCAAAGTATTGAGTTACTTTATTGGAGGTAATGGTTACGGAGATCAGAAAGAAGATTTTCAAAAGATGTATGGTAAGGATAGCCAATTTATTGATACTAATAACTTGGTAAGTTTAGCAAAAACAATGAATAACAAATTTTTAGAAGTAGCGTAAATGGAGACCGAAGCGGAAAGAGAAGCAAGATTAAAAAGACTTAAAGGAGTGTTTCAGGACTCAAGTGGTAGTCAGTATTATACTCAACAAAGTATGTATGATATTGAAGCAGATGCGAGAGAATGGACTACAGGTCTCCAATGGACTATGGATGAAGAACTAAAGACAGGCAAAACTTATTCAGCTTCTGATGTAGAAATAAAATGGCATGTTGAACCTATCTTTATTACATTGAAAAAATACTTAAAAAAATCACCAGGTCCTAAGTTAGGTAAAGAAGTATACAGAAGTGCATACAACCAAGGTGTTAGAATAGAAAGTAAAGATGGCGAGAAAGCTTATCCAAAGGCATGGCTAGAAATGTTCTTTGGTAATTTAGATGAACTAGCAAAATTTTTAAAGGATTGATTATGGAAATAATAATAGGAATAGTAGTTTTAGTTTTAATCTTCCGATTAGGTAAATATTGTATTGAAGAAGGAGTTCGAGCAGAACGACAAAAGAAATTTATGGAAGATGTAAAGAATTGGGATAAAAAAAATAAAAAGAAATGATAGAAGCATTTATAACATATATTCTGGCAGGTATAACATTTACATTTGTAGTTGATATAGCTTCAGACTATGCAAAAAGGAAAGGAGTAGAAGTTCCGCCATCATCAGAATGGAATTGGGAAACAAGAGTTTTAGCAATTTGGATATGGCCGATTGGACTTATATTTTTTCTAAACGGATTTTTCAAAGAATATTTTAATAAAAACAATAAAGATGAAAGGTAATTATAGATTAACAGTACATTTAGATAATGTAAAAAGGTCATCAGCGACCACAGGTAAGAAAACTAAGAATGCCAAAGGTAAAATGGTTAACGAAACTAAATCAGTTCTTCGCAATACTATGTCTTGGTATTTTAATACAGTTGAAGATTGTGAAAAGAAGTTATCAGAGATAAAAGGTTCTTCTGATTATACAATCAAAAAAGGAAGTAATGTGAATAAACCACATAAGTTAGGTAAAGAGTTATATCAAATAAGCTTTGTGAACTAATGGGTGCGGTGTTAGAATTTTTGAGACATTTATTTGGTTTCTGTGGTGATACATGGCATCCAAATATCTTCCATGTATTAATGGGAGGTCCAACAATAGGTTATGTAGTATATAGAATAAAAAATATGTTAAGTTATGGCGAAAGAAAAAAAGATATTTAAATTTAAAAGAAGAAGAGCAATAGAATGCGAACTTCTAAAACGATCAGAATCTCATAAAGGTTATCTTAAATATAAGATTACACTTCAAGAGAAAGATGGGGAGGTTCATGAGGAGATTGCATATGGTAAAGATATGCAAGATGCTTTATCCAGATTAGTATGGACAGAAAGAACACGTAAAGCAGAAAAAAATATAGGAGCTGGTTGGTTCTTCCTTGCTTGGTGTATAGTTATGGGTTGGCCTGCATTGATGATGCCAGCTGATCAACCATGGTATTTGTTATATGGATTTGGTACAGTGTTTGCATTATTTGGATTAGCAGCAATGTGGTATACATATCTTGAAAAGAAATGATCAGAGATTGGATCATCATAAAAATGATTCCTGTATGGATGAAATGGGTTAAAGAAGTTCGACTTTGGAGATTATCGCTACTCATTTTGTTTGGTATAACGTTTGCTTCTTGTACAAAAGGATATGATGAATATCAACCTAACCTTGGACATGATTTTGAATTAGATATGAGGTTAGGTGATCCTGATCCAAATGGATATTATCATTTGCAGTTGAGCAATGAATGGCAAACCTTACATAGAATATCAGGTAAAGTATCTCCAGTTGAAAATGATTATGAACTAACAAAGGTTTATTGGGAAAGTAGTCATTATTGGTTGATAGGAGATACTTTAGGTTTTATTGTATCATTTAATGATATTTCGAATGACCAATCATATTTATATATGACTGCCGATACTACATATGTAACTTGGTTTGATGGATTTGAAGTACCAACTATCAATGATATGTGTTATAGTACTAATGAAGGAGAAATAAATATTATGTTTGCGCCTGTAGAAAATATGAAAGGCGATACAGTGTTAATAAAAGCGCAAGCAGAATTTGCAGATGGGTATTTAAGTCAAATTATTTATGAGAGTATTATTTTACATTAAAAAGACATATGACCAACCAATACAGTATAGTGCATGTTCCGCCTTCAGGAACCACTCAATACGTTCAGCATGCATGGATAGCATCGTTGAATCAACTCTGTGTAGGTCATATTCATTTACAAGTTGAACCAGATCAAAGAATTAAATTTTTAGATGCTTGGGTTCATCCAGATTATAGAAGGCAAGGAATATTTAGAAAGTTGTGGGATATGAGATGGGAATATGTAAAACAAAATTATAACGGTTGGAAGGCATATGCCTGGGCAAAGCCGATGAGTTTGCCATTATTAATAGAAAAAGGTTTTGAAGAAGGTGATACATGTGTTTATGTTGAAAAAGATATAGAAGGAGAAACACCATTTACATTTGTATCATGTTAAAAAGGTTATGAAATGCGATTATCAAATCATATAGGAAATACACCATTACTACCCATCAAGTTAGAAGACGTAACAGTTTGGGGTAAAGCTGAATTTATGAATCCTGGAGGTTCGGTTAAAGATAGAATGGTTAATTTTATTCTGAACGATGCTGAAGCTAATGGTAAACTAAAACCAGGAGGACAAATTGTAGAAGCAACATCAGGTAATACAGGAATATCATTAGCAATGATGTGTGCTGAAAGAGGATATACATTGTATATTATTATGCCGTCTGATATGTCTGAAGAAAGAAAAAAGATATTTAATTATTATGGAGCACGACTAATAGAAGTAGGTCCAGGAGATTTTGATGGAGCAATTGCAACTAGAGATGATATGTGTGAAAAAATGGGATTCTTCAATTTCAATCAATTTCATAATCCTTTAAATATATTAGCACATTATAATAATACAGGAGTAGAAATATGGAAACAATGGAAAAAGTTAACACCTCCAGACGTCTTTATACTAGGTACAGGTACAGGAGGAACCTTAATGGGTTGCGGCCGAAGATTAAAAGAAATTTGGCCAAATATAAAGATAGTAGCAGTGGAACCAGAAGAGTCAGCAGTAATGTCAGGAGGAGAAAAAGGGTTGCATGGAATACAAGGAATAGGAGACGGCAGCAAGTTCTTAGTAGATTTGGATTTTGTAGATCAAGTCGTTACAATATCTACAGAACATGCCAAAATGAAAGCTCGACAATTGGCTTTCAACGGATTATTCGTTGGAGTCTCAGCAGGCGCAAACGTATTAGCAGCTCAAGAATGGTTATTTCAAAATAACAAAAGAAATGCAATAACTATATTATGTGATAGAGGTGAACGTTATTTTAGTTGCTTATGAAAAAGAAATATCCAGATAATATAGTTTATGATTATAAGTTAGATAAGTTTGATGCCAATACTAAGCCTTATCCAACATCAATCAGTGCACCTGGATTTGAACCTATTAAAGTAGATAAGAGTTCAAGTGTTTCTGCAAATCATTATTTTGAATCTAGATTAACTGAATTAAAAGAAGAATATAAAAAACTTATACAAGAATATAATTGGACTAGACTAGTATATGAAGCTACATATAACTTTCAACCAATTGTTGGACATGTATATCATTTATATGAAAAGAAAGATAAAACATTATGGTTAAGTCTTATAAGTCCAGATGAATGGAATCAACCTTATGTAGGATCTTTCAAGTTACAGACAGATGGCAAATGGGAAAAGATATAAAAACAAAATGTCCATATACAAACTTTAAGAATAAAGTAATGAAGTATATTGGTATCTTAAGAACGCCTAGAGAAGAATATGGTGGAATGCCTGCTTGTCCATTTGTAGGAGCTGAAGTGGATAAAGGTAAACTTATGATAGATAAATTTGATCCAGAACAAACTTCTATATTGGACAAAGTAAAAGAATTAGAAGAATCAGATTATGATAGTGCTTTGTTTATTCAAGTTACTGACGAAATAATATCTGGTGATGATACTTATCGATATCAAAATTTTATCAATAGAACGTTAAGAACAAATGGTTATGAACATTTAAAATGTATTTGTTTTAATCCAAATGATAAACAAGAAGTTGCAGGATTCAATGCAAGAAAGGATGCACCTTATTTTTTAATAAACATTGCCAATAAAAAAGTATTAGCTAAGGCACATAAAACTTTAGTAGGAACTAAGTATTTTGATAACTTTGAAGATGATTATCTTAAATATCTTAATCCAGGATCATTTGAATCAACAAAAATAAAAGTAGAAGAAGCTAAGAAAAAAAGAATTGCCAAATGATTTGGTTATTTGAAATAAATTCTATATATTAAAGTATGAAGATAAAATTAAATGAACTAGATAGTGATATTGTTAAACAAAATGAAACATATACATTATTAGATAATTCAAAGTTAAACAATTTAGTTGTATCAAAAACAATACTACATCCACATAAACATACTACAGGACATAATCATCCAGGCCAAGAAGAAGTATATCATTTCATAAGTGGTGAAGGATATATTGTAGTAGGTGATGAACAAATTAATGTTGAAGAAGGTAGTATGGTATTGATACCAGATGGATATTTTCATAAAGTTTGGAATACTAGTTCATTAGAAGATTTAATATTTGTATGTATATTTGATGGAAAAAGGAGTCATTGATATGAATTATGTTTTTGATGTTGATGGTACATTAACACCAAGTCGATTACCAATCGATAAAGATTTTGAAAAATTCTTCCTACAATGGATGGAAGGTAAAAAAGTATATTTGATTACAGGTTCTGATAAAGATAAAACAATTGAACAAGTTGGTAAAGAAATTTGGTTGAATTGTACAAAGGTATATCAGTCTTGTGGAAATGCAGTTTATGAGAAAGGACAACAAATATTAGAAAAAGTATTTAAGTTAGATGATGAACTAAAATTTGAATTGATTACTATTTTAGCAAATACTAAAGTGCCTGTTAAGTATGGTAATCATATAGAAGAAAGACCAGGCCTTATAAATTTTAGTACTATTGGAAGAAATGTACCAAATGATATAAGATCTACATATGTCAATTGGGATGCAAAATATAAAGAAAGAGAATCTATTTGCAAACAGTTAACAAATAAATTTCCT
>CALBOT010000028.1 GCA_937896695.1 uncultured Candidatus Nitrosopelagicus sp.
TTAGTAGTGCTCCTCCTCCGCCTTTTATCAAAAATTTATTTTTATCAATCTGATCTGCACCGTCAAATACCAGATCAATTTTATCAATCTGATCTGCGTCAATTAATTCTAAACCGCCTTTCTCTGCGATTAATTTTATTTGCATTGATGTTGGTACACATTTTACTGTAATCCTTTTTGTTTTGATGTATTTCGATAATGATTTAACCAATGCAGTTGCTGCACGTCCACTTCCTAAACCAATTACATATCCGTCTTTTACATTTTTCAAGGCATCTAAAGATAATGCCTTGATGGCATCATCAAATGACATTAATCCACCTCTGCTTGTTCGATTTTTGACATGGTGTCCATGATCTTTGCTTTAATCTTATTGAGATCATCATCATCATCGTCATCAAGTTCTGATTCTTCCGGTAATTCTACAACTGGTTTTGGTATATTGTTAAACAGTGGTTTTGTTACTGGTTCTACAACTGGTTCTACAACTGGTTCTACAACTGGTTCAGGCTTATCTTCAATTACTGGGATTAAATCCTGTTGTTTAATTTCAGGTGTTTCAATTTTTTGTTCTTCCGAAACTTTTGGTTTCATTGGAGGTGGTGTTATAACATCACTACTTAGTTGTGATAACATTTTATCATATTTTGTTTGTTTTACAGAATCTAATTTTGGTAATGATGTGAGAGTTGTAATCTCGAATTTCTCTGAACTCTTGTTAGCATATTCTTCAATAGGCTTTTCAAAAATCGGTTTTGATTTCTCTTCTCTTTGTTCTGATTTCTTACTCTTTTTCTTACTCTGAACATCACTTTCTACTTGAGCAACTTGGATCTTTGATGTTAATTCGTATAGTCTTTGGTCAAGTTGTGATAGTTTCTGATCCATTAATGTAATTAATCCATCACCTAGTGGTCCTAGATCTGGATGTTTACTTGCTTTCTCTATCTTTTCAATTCTAGTAATGACTACGCCTAACTGATGTTGATATTTTAGTAGTAGTCTATCTTTTTGAATTTTTGTTAAATCTGTTTCATTTTGATACAGTCTGGCAATTGTTTTTGTAAGAATATCTTTTTCAATTTCTAAGGAGTGTAATTGACTTACAATTTGTGAATTTGAACCAATAGATGGAGTTTGAAATTTACTTTTTGTTTTAGAAAACAGCTTCAAAATTAATTATAACGCAGGAACGCTCCGTTTAATCCAATTATATTTTCGCCTTTTTGCATCTGGATATCCACAACTTGCACATCTATCTAGACGTCTGTGTAATGTATTTTTTCCACATCTTCTACATCTGATATGTGTGTGAGCCTTTGAATGCTTACCCATTGATGGTGTACCTCTAGTCATTAGAGAACACCTATTCTGCTGGAGGAGATATCATAACAACATTATCTCCACGAACTACAATGGATCCTAGACTTTTTGAATCACCTTCAGAAGGGATCTCTTCTGATTGGTCGAGTAGCAGGTTCATGTGTTGATCAAAACCTTGTAGCATACCTGTAATGGTTTTACCACCTTTGAGCTTTATCAGTACCTTTTTGTTGATACTTTCATCGAGTACTTTTACTGCCATATCTACGGACATTTATTTCACTTATTGATTCCAATAATGAGGAGTATATTAAACGTTCACTGGTGAATTTTTCGTTTTGTTTCAGTAAGTCAAGTTTGACTCTTTTACAAGATTATTTACTACTTCGTTGATGATTTTTCTTCCTAATTTTGCTGATGATTTGGTGGGATCTCCCCAAACTCCATTTCCTGTAACTTTTGGAAATGATTTTTGTGCCAGTTTGTTAATCTTTGAAATTTCTTGTTTTGACATACCATCTGTTTGAAAACCTTTTTTAGCATTCCTCATTTTCACATTTTTTGAAATTGCTAGCATGATTGATGTCTCAACATTTCCTGCATGATCGAATTCTCTATCCATATACTTCCAATAGGAAAGAACTCTGATCTTCCGATTTTTCTTCTTTTTTCTTTCAAAACCTTTCAAAGACTCTAAATTTCCATAATGACCATTAATTATCAAAATTCTAGAAATTCCGTTTTTAATTAATGACTCACAAATATCATCTAACATTTTTGATAATGTGGATTTTTTTACACTTAGATTAAAAAATGGAAAATGTTCATCTGAAATCCCATAATTGATTGTAGGTAGAAGAATTCCATTAATCTTTTCTGAAAACCTTGATGAAATCTCTGTGACAATATCTGAATCTGTTGAAATTGGTAAATGTGGACCATGTTGTTCAATTGAACCTACAGGAATTATGGCAATTTGTTTTTTTTGCTTGATCTTTTTTCTTAACTCAGGATCAAATTGATCACGAATAATCATCAAATCACTTTGTGTGTACTTTTCTCCATCTAACTTCTAATTTATCGGCTAGATGCATTCTTACTGCTTTCAACAAAACTTCTGCTTCAAGTTTTTGTCCTGCTCTCTTTATTGATTCTAATGTATGTTCAGGTTTTACGTTAAATGAATCTTGGAAAATTATTGGACCTTGGTCAAGATTTTCTGTTACATAATGTGATGTTACACCAATAATTTTTGTTCCTCTCTCAAATGCTTGGGCATAAGCCATTGCTCCTGGAAATGCAGGAAGTAGTGATGGATGTATATTGATTATTCTATTTGGATATCTCCAAACAAAATTCGGTGTTAGTATTCTCATATATCTTGCTAATGCAATTAAATCAATGTTGTATTTTTTACAAATTTGAATAATGTTTGCTTCAGCTTTATCTTGATTTTTTTCATTAATTAACACAAAAGGTAATTTTGCTTTTTTTGCCATTTCTGAAAGAGTATTTTCTGTACCTATCACTACTGCAATTTTTCCTTTAAGCTCTTTTTTATTTTGTGCATGAATCAATGTCTGGAGACAATGTGGTTCCTTTGTTACAAACACTGCTATGTTCTTTTGTGAATTTGATTCGTGATGAGTATTCACCTCCATATGCAGTTGTTTTCCTAATTTTTCTAAATCTGAATCAAATCTCTTTATATCGATCTTTTTTGTAAATGATGCTTCCAAATACATACCAAAAAGACCTTTTATGACATTTTGATTTACTCTCTCTAAGTTACCCTTTCGTTCAAAAACAAAATTTGTAAAATTAGCTACAATCCCTTCTTTGTCTTTTCCTACTACTGTTATTCCAATTAATGTTTTTTTCAATGCCGACGTTTTTGTTTAATCTCATATATGCTTAAGGGATTTTGTAAAAAAAGCAAATAATGCGGGTGGTGGGATTCGAACCCACGAACTCCTAAGAGACAGGGTCCTAAACCCTGCGCCTTTGACCAGGCTGGGCGACACCCGCAAGGATTGTGCAACAACAGACAAATTTATCGGTATTGAATTGACAATATGAAAAAATTATTTGGCACAAATGGGGTTCGTGGTGTTTTTTCAGAGGATTTTACATTAGAATTTATCAATGATCTTGTTATGTCCTTGGCAGCCTATTTCAAACAAGGAAAAATTTTGGTTGGATATGATGGTCGTCATTCTAGTCCAATTGTTGCAAAAATTGTTTCTTCGGCATTGAATTATTCAGGTTTGGATTGCTACATGGCAGGATTGGTGCCTACGCCTTGTTTGGAATATGCTACAAAAAAATTGGGTTATGATGGTGGATTGATGATTACTGCGTCACATAATCCTCCACAGTACAATGGAATCAAACCTGTGGCATTTGATGGCGTAGAAATATCTCGTGACGATGAACAAAAAATTGAGCAAATTTTTTATGAAAAAAACTGGATAAAAACTGAAACATTTGGTAAATCCTATGAAGAAACAAATGTTATTTCGACATACATTGATGGCATAATATCGTTAATTGATGTTGATTCCATAAAGGCAAAAAAATTCAAAATATGTTTAGATCTTGGAAATGGTGCACAAGCTGTTACTGCAAAAAAATTATGTGAAAATTTAGGTTGTGATGTATATACTGTTAATGAAGAAATTGATGGTGATTTTCCTGGTCGTGGTTCAGAGCCTACTCCACAAAACCTTCATGAATTATCTAAATTGGTTATCAACACAAATTCAAATTTTGGAATTGCATTTGATGGTGATGGTGATAGAAGTATTTTTTGTGATGAAACTGGAAAAATTTTAACAGGTGATAGCTCTGCTTTACTTTTATGTGATTATCTCCTTGAAAAATACCCAAATTCACAAGTAGTTACCTGTCTAAATTCTGGTAACGTAATTGAAAATATTGTTAAAAAAACTAATTCTCATGTAGTACGAACAAAAGTTGGAAGTGTAGAAGTTTCTAGAAAAATGGTAAATGATGATGCATTAGTTGGTTATGAAGAAAATGGAGGTTTTATGTTTGGAATTCACAATCATGTTAGAGATGGTGCTATGACTTTAGCACTAATGTTGGATCTTCTATCAAAATCTGAATTAGTTCTTAGTCATAATGTCAAAAATCTACCACCTAGTTTTACTACAAAAACAAAGATGGAATGCTCTTTAGAGCAATCAAAGATCGTCATTTCCGAACTTTTGAAGGAATTTCCTGGTTCAAATGTTTCAGATGGAATAAAAATTCAAGTTGATGAAGACAACTGGGTTATGATTAGGCCTAGTGGAACTGAACCTATAATTCGAATTTATGGTGAATCAAATTCTCAACAAAATCTAGATTCATTAATCTCTAATTTTGTTGAAAAAACCAAATCAATTCTCGCCTGATAACATATTTAAGACCATTTTGGGGCATGCTCATAATGGCTAAAGCATATTACGTAAAATTTGAAACTCCGGAAGAACTTGTTAGTCCGATCCTTGAAGCCTTGAGAGTATCTGCCACATCTGGTAAAGTTGTTAGAGGTACTAATGAGGCAACAAAAGCCATTGAACGTGGAATTAGTAAATTAATCATTATTGCAGAAGATGTTGAACCTCCAGAGGTTGTAGCACATCTTCCACTAATCTGTGAAGAACAAAAAGCAGCTTATGCATTTGTTCCAAGTAAACAAGAACTAGGAAAAGCTCTTGGAATTGATGTCACATCAGCTGCCGCTGCTATATTAGAATCCGGAGATGCATCACATATTGTTGATGAAGTTGTTGCATCCCTAGCTAAACTAAAAGGTGGCTCGACTGAACAATGAGTCAGCAAAAAGAATCTGAAGTTGATGTATTAACTCCTGCAGATATTATTCAAATTGTTGGAAGAACTGGTATTGCCGGAGAAGTTATACAAGTTAGAGTTAAAGTTCGTGAAGGTAAAGACAAAGGTCGTGTTTTAACTAGAAATGTTAAAGGTTCACCTAGAGTTGGCGAAGTACTAATTTTACGTGAAACCGAACGTGAGGCAAAGAAATTACATTAGTGATAATCATGAGTCTGTTAGTTAAACCTTGTAGTTTTTGTGACCGTCCTGTAGCAAAGGGAACTGGAACCATGTTTGTTAAAAATGATGGAACTGTTCTCTGGTTTTGCTCTGCAAAATGTAAAAAAAATTACATGACTCTCAAAAGAGATCCTAGAAAATTCAAATGGACAAACAAGTACGTTAAAGGCGGAATCAAACAGAAGAAGTAAATTGTCTGAACAAACATTATTCATTGTAAAACCTGATGGCGTACAAAGAAAGTTAATTGGAGAAATAATCTCTAGATTTGAAAAAAAGGGTTTTACAATTTTAAAATTAAAGATGTTTACATTTACAAAAGAATTGGCAACAGAATTCTATTCAGTTCATAAGGATAAACCATTCTTTGGTGAATTGCTAGAATATATGACATCTGGACCAGTTGTTGTCACTGTTGTTGAAGGTAACAATGCAGTTGCTACAACAAGACAAATGGTTGGTGCAACAAAGTCATTTGAAGCTGAACCTGGTTCAATCCGAGGTGATTTTGGTTTAGGTTTTACTGAAAATATAATACATGCCTCTGATTCAACAGAGAGCTTTGATAAGGAATTAAGTGTGGTATTCAAGTGATTCACATTGCGTATAAGACAACCCATTGTGGCTGTATTAGGTCACGTTGATTCAGGAAAAACATCACTTTTAGACAAAGTTCGAGGAACTGGCGTACAAGGTAGAGAAGCTGGTGGCATAACTCAACACATTGGAGCGAGCTTCTTACCTGATGAAATTATTCAAAAATTATGTGGTTCATTATATGAAAAACTAGGTAAAGCAGAAAATAAAGTACCTGGGATTTTAGTAATTGATACACCTGGACATGAGGTATTCACAAATCTCCGAGCAAGAGGTGGTTCTGCAGCTGATATTGCAATATTAGTTGTTGACATTAATCGTGGATTTCAACCTCAAACAAATGAAAGTTTAAAAATTCTTGAGAGTCGTAAAGTCCCATTTGTTGTTGCATTAAACAAAGTGGATATGATATCAGGCTGGCAACAGACTGATGACGCATACATTTCTCAGGCAATAAAAAAACAAGCCCCTTCTATACAGACAAACATCGATGAACAAATTTACAATGTTGTGGGTGCACTATCAATATTGGGCTATCAATCTGAAGCATTCTATAGAGTACAAGATTTTAAAAAAGAAATATCTATTGTCCCTGTAAGTGCCAGATCTGGCGTTGGAATTCCTGAATTATTGGCCGTTTTAGTTGGTTTGACCCAACAATTTCTAAGTAAGAAACTGGAACAAGAGGAAAAACAAACACGTGGAATTGTTTTGGAAGTAAATGATGAGGTTGGACTAGGGCCAACAGCAAACATGATTCTAATTGATGGTCATCTTCAAAAAGATGACAATATTGTTGTAGCAAAGAGAGATTCTGTAATTATTACAAAACCTAAAGCTCTACTATTACCAAAACCTTTGGATGAAATGCGTGATCCGAGAGATAAATTCAAACCAATAGACGAAGTACAAGCAGCAGCGGGAATAAAAATTGCATCACCTGATCTTGATGGTGTTTTACCAGGAACAACTGTTTATGCTTCATCAAAACAAGAAATTGCTGAAGAGTTCAAAAAAACACTTGAATCTGAAATGGAATCTGTATTCATTGATACTGAAACAACTGGTTTAATTTTAAAATGTGATACAATTGGTTCTTTAGAAGCTATTACTGAAATGCTTAGAAGACAACAAATACCTATTGCAAAAGCAGACATTGGTCCTGTTACACGTAGAGATGTAATGCAAGCGAAAGCAATTAAAGATAAAGATCGTCATCTTGGAGTTGTCTTGGCATTTAATGTCAAAATATTTGATGATGCAAAAAATGAATGTGATGAAAGTCACATACGAATATTTGAAGATAAAGTAATCTATAGTTTAATTGATACTTATTCTCAGTGGGTAGATGATGACAAAGCAGACCTTGAAAATTCTATTTTTAAAGAATTCACTCCAATATCCAAATTCACTTTTCTAAAAGGATATACTTTTCGTAATAACAACCCTGCTGTTTTTGGAATACGTGTTGATGTTGGAACACTTAGACAAAAAATTGCATTTACAAATAAAAGTGGAAAAAAAATTGGAACTGTTCATTCACTAGAAGCAGACGGTAAAACTGTTCAAGAAGTAAAAACTGGTGAGGAAGTTGCATGCTCTGTACAAAATGTTACAATAGGACGACAAATTAATGAGGAAGATGTATTTTACACATTACCTACTCCATCTGAAGCAAAACAGCTTTTAAAAAAATACGCTCATAAACTTTCTTCAGAAGAATTACAAACATTAAATGAAATTGTTAGTATTCAACGAGAAATTAACCCTGTTTATGGTTACTGATTCTCTGTAAATTTTTTGCAAATCATATGTATTCCTGGCTCTCCTACGGCTCCAACCATTTGATTTACAATTTCACCATTTTTGAACATGATGAATGTTGGAATTGATTGAACACCATATCTCATTGCAATATCTTGAGCGTTATCTACATTCACTCTTGCAAATCTAACTTGTTTGTATTTTTTTGCCATTCTTGTGAATATTGGATGCATTGATTTGCATGGTCCACACCATTCTGCCCAAAAATCTACCAAAAGTAAATCATTATTGGAAATTTCTTGATTAAAATTTTGTGATGTTAATTCCATTACTGGTGTTTCATTTAAAATATTATTGATATTTTGCTGTTTTAGTAAATCTTCTAGTTGTTTTTTCTTAATGTTTTCTAATTCCTCATCTTCCATAATTCATTATTTTGTTTACAATATTTATTGCATTACAAATCAAGCAAATACTTCATTACAATTTTCTCATTTTCTTCAATTTCCATTTCATGAAATGTAGGTGATTTTATTTCAACTTTAAATTCATGTTTTTTCAAATCTATTGCTTCTCCAAAAATTTCTGCATGAATTTCATAATTTTCATTTCTTAGAATATCTATTGAAATTCTTTTTCCTGCAAATCCTTCTGTAATGGTTAAAATTATTATTTCTTCAAGCCAATTGTACAATAAATATTTGAGATCTTTTCCTTTGACTAGTAATTTTCTGCTATCTATTTCGTCTACTTTAGAGCTATCTAGAATTGTCTCTATTACAGAGATACCTGCTGTTTGAAATGCTTCGACCAAATTATCTGCAGTAACTTCAATTATTGCATCTGTTGCATGCTCTAGTGTTTTGTAACTCACTCCATATCCATGATATTCTATTATTAATTAGTTACAACTACAACAGCAAAGTCTAAATTCGTTGTTTCAATTTTTTTTGTAAATGGATCTACCAAGAGGAATGAAAGATTTTGAAAATTCAGAGATTCAAAAAATTGAATATATTAGACAGCATTTTATTAAAACTGCCAATACTTTTGGATTTGAATTGATGGAACCATCTCCAATTGAATTGATGTCTGTAATAGAAGCAAAAAGTGGACCTACAATACGTGATGATGTTTATTTTTTCAATGATAAAGGCGATCGAGAAGTTTCATTAAGATTTGATTTTACGGTTGGTCTCACACGATATATTGCTGGACAAAAATCAATGAAACTTCCAGCAAAAATTTCTGCGTTTGGAGGTGTATGGAGATATGATGAACCACAGAAAGGACGGTATAGATTCTTTCATCAATGGGATATTGAAATATTTGGAAAACAAAATACCGAAACTGATGCAGAAATTATTGAGTTCACCTCAAAATTTTTCTCAAATCTTGGTCTTGAAAACATAATTCTCAGTATCTCACACAGAAAAATTACACAATCATACATTTCATCACTCTTTGAATCTGAAAATTCTGAAACTATTTCAGATATTCTTCGTGCTATAGATAAAATTCAGAAAAAATCTGAACAGGAAATTATATCTGAATATGAAAAAAAGGGATATCCTAAAGAAAAATTAGAAAAAATAATTGAATTTTCTAAATTGAAAGGTTCTCCTGATGAAATATCTAAAAAATTTGATGTAACTCATTTTGAAAATTGGAATGAACTTACATCTCTTTTTGAATCGTTAAAAAATCGTAATGTAAATAACATTCAAATTGATTTTGGAATCGTTCGTGGTCTTGATTATTATTCTGGAATAGTTTTTGAGGCTTTTGACAAAAATTTTGATATTGGTGCATTAGTAGGTGGTGGAAGATATGATAACTTACCCTCTATTTTTGGTAGAGATGATCTTGGCGCTACAGGCGTTGCAGGTGGTGTTGAACGGATCATACTTGCTCTAGAAAACCAAAATTCAACATTCATACAAAAAACTAATCGTATTTCTGTTTTATATGTAAATGAAGAAATGAAATCAAATGCGATAAAAATAACATCTGTATTGAGAGAGAATTCTATACCTACTGATATTGATCTTTCTGGTCGAGCATTAAAAAAACAGATGGAGCAATCAACAAACTCAAAATTTGTTATAATTGTGGGACCAGATGAATTTTCCAAAAATATGGTTGTTGTAAGGGATATGTCTGATAGAACTGAAAATAAAATATTAATTACAGATTTACTAGAATACGTAAAAAAAATCCTAATGTAAAAATGCTCTTGTAAGCATCATAATTTCTGGACCATTAGTTAGTGAACCTACTACCACTGAATTATTATTTGCCAATATCCCTGATGATACAAATGGTATTCCTCCATTAATTGTTGCAGCTTCAATATTTCCGCCTAGTAAATTACTAATGGTTTTCATATCTTCTTCATCTGTTTCGGGATGAACTACAGTTCCTGTTTCAGATGTAGTCATGACTGCTCCCACCTGTTGAAAACCTGCAATTTTTAATTGCAATACTTCTATGTCTAAAACATCCTGTATTTTTTGTAAATCTTCTTTTGGAATTAGAGGTGAAACAATTCCTCCTTTATTATTAACACTCATCATATTTCCTAATGCATTATTCTTTACATCTAAAATTTCTACATTAAGATCTGTATTTTCCTTAAAATGGTTAAATTCTCCTTCTGAACATGTACTAGGTAATAGTATGCCGTGATTATTTACTGCCATTAAAACTCCTAACACTCTGGCATTTGCAACAGACACTTCTAACGGTTTTACTTCTAGGTATTGTGATAATTTTTCAGATTTACCATCTGCAAAACCTCTTGGGAGGAAAATAAATTCATCATTTACTGTACTGTAAATTCCAATATTTGGACCACTGTAGATATCGTATTTTATAATGTCCATGATGTCAATTAACGTGAAAAGATATGAACGTAGATATTTTCAAAATATTGTAAATCATGTTTAGTTCCTACTAATTTTGTTTAGATTTAAATAATAACTCTATGATCTTAGAATAATGCCAATTAATGAAGACTTTTGTCATGGTGATAAGAAACCAATAGGTAAAATTGTAGATGCTTCTTCAGGAAATTTCCATTGGGTTTGGCCATCACAAGCTGGTGAAGGACAAAATGAATGGGATGCATCCAAGAATGAACAAGTTTTAGCTGATTATGAAAAACGTGGTGAGAAAATGCAGAAACTTGGTATTACCGGAACAATGGTTGCAAATGATTGGGATGTTTGTATTGCAGACGGTGCTTGCATAGAAGCATGCCCAGTACAGGTTTTTCAATGGTATAGAACTGACAAGGATATTTCAGGAATAGATGCTGTTAACGACACAACTGATTGGAAAGGTACTGGTGAAACTGAAAAAGAAGAACGTCGTGATTATACAGATAAAGCTGATGCAATTAGAGAGCATGATTGTATATATTGCATGGCATGTGTTTCAGTTTGCCCACCACAAGCTGTTCTTGTTGACCAGTCTAACTTGGAAGCTCATGAAAAAGCAGCTGGAACTTTTGTAAAAATGGAATCTGGTTCAGAAAATCCACACGCGCACGATTAGAATTAACTACATATCATTTCCTCTTTCAGATACTTACAAATTTTAAGCAGTATTTACCACCAATTTTTGCCGAGGTCGCCTAGCCTGGTAGGGCGCGGGCCTTGAGAGCCTGTGTTCGCAAGAACGCGGGGGTTCAAATCCCTCTCTCGGCGTTTAAATTTTGAAATTTATACTTGTATTATCTCATATTTTTAATGGGTGATGGAATTGGAGGACCAGTTGTTAGGTGTATATCTGGAAATGCATTTGAATTAGATGTTACTCATTATAGAAAAGATAATCAAGAACAGTATAGCAGAATTGAAAAAATCATAATATCTAAAATTGATAATCCTGAAAACCCTGAATACAAAGAAACAACTCTTGAAGATTTAGAGCGTGCATTAAAGGGAAAATTTGTCTCTTGTAATGTTCAATATCGTGATGAAAAAACAGATGCTTTGGTATGTAATGTATTTGTGCAAAAACCACCTGAAGGTTTTTAGCTATTTCGAAAATTTTGATAATTCTGCAAGCATTGCTGATAATTGAATTTCTGGATTTGAACCAACTAAAATTCGATAATCATATTTTGCTATAATTTGTGACAATTCTTCTAGGTTATCATATTTTGCAGAAAACAATGCTTGATTGATGTATTTGAGAAAGTCAGATTCTGACATTCCATAAACCTTGATCAATTCAATCATTTTATTTCTAGAATCTTGAATTTTACCTGAAATTGCCAATTTCAAAACATCATCTACATCATTTGTTTTTGTTAATCCTGCTGCTGCTTTTACACTGTCTTGAGTGATATCTCCTGCACTTGCAGCAGTTTGTAGTAGATTAATTGCATGTCTAAGATCTCCTCCTGCATACCCTGCAATTTCTTTTAGACCTTTTTCATCTGCTTTGCCTTTTTCTTTTTTTAATACAGCTTTTAGATGTGTGGTAATTTCTTTTTCATCAATTTGTGAGAATTTGAAAACTGCACATCTGCTTTGAATAGGATTGATAATTTTTGAAATATTATTTGCAATCAAAATGAATCTGCAAAATTTTGCCGTGTCTTCAATTATTCTTCTCAGTGCTGTTTGAGCGTCTGATGTCATTTCATCAGCTTCATCTAAAATAATTATCTTAAATGGAATTTCTGTATCGAGCCCTGCAAACCGTGAGAATTTTTTTACTCTCTCTCTTACCATGTTGATTCCTCTTTCATCTGATGCATTTAGCTCTAATGTGTAATCTTTCCATTTGTCTCCCAAAATCTCTTGAGAAATACACAATGCCATTGTAGTCTTTCCAACTCCTGCAGAACCTGAAAATAGTAAATGTGGCATCTCTTCTTGATTTTTGAGTAGTGCTGAAAGGCTTCCTTTGATGTCCTTTTGATTGACCACTTCTGAGATTTTCTTTGGTCTGTACTTCTCTACCCACATAATATCTGAAATTGTCATAGTTGCAAACCCATTCTGTTATTAATAAATGCCTAGAAGGATCAAATGATCAAAGCTAATTGTTGAGAAAATTGATCGATCGCTGTCCATAAATCCCTGAAAGGTGTGTGATCAATATTGGAATTAGAGGATGTAATCAAAGTTCATTCGATAGGATATGGTCTAGAAGATGTCAAAGTCGAATTCAAACATGACCTAAAGATGGATGTATCTGGTGTACAGATAGACGGAAAAGAAAATGAAATGATGAATATTCCTAGATGGGTTGCTGATATTCTAGAATCAGAAAAACATGTAATCATGCACGAATCCGATATGATTAAAGAATTAAAACAAGCAAAAGTGAAAGAAGATATTGCAGATGAAGATTCACTTGCAACATTAGACAAACATTTCTACATTAAATTGCATGCATTTATGAAAAAACTTGAAACTAATGATTTTGATAAAGCAGAAAGCATGTTGAATCAATTAGTAAGGATTAGACAAGGTAAGATTGTTAGATTGGCAGATTCATCTAAACTTACATCTGACCTCTCGTCAAAACTTAGTGTAGAAGAAGAGGTATATTATAATCAGATACATAATGCTAGTCTTGCGTTTAAAGAACAAATATTGGGTAAAAAGAAATGACACTTGAAACACCAACTGAATCTGCATTAGCTGACTATGTAAAAAAATTCTTACTAGAGTTTAAAGATGAAAACGGAAATTTCCGATATGTTGATGATATTGATAATATGATGCCATCAAAATCCAAATTCATCAATATTGATTATAACGATCTTGTATCACATCCAGATATTGAATCTGTTTTTGGTGAAAATCCTGATTCTATTCTTGAAGCATTTTCAAGAGCAATAAAAGAAATTTTACAAGAACGTTTTCCAAAATATGCAAAAAAAATTGAACACGAAATTAGAGCAAGAATTGCAAATTACCCTGTTCAACGTAGTTTACGTCAAATCAATGCTGAAGTCATTGGAAAAATAACCAGTGTTTCTGGAATGGTGTTAAGAGCATCTGAAGTAAAACCTCTTGCAAAAGAATTAGTTTTTGTTTGTCCCGAAGGTCATAGAACTGATGTGTTACTTGGACATGGTTTATCTCTGACATCTCCAGTACAGTGTTCAAATCCAAAATGTACTCATAGAGAACTTGGTGTTGAACCTGAATCTAGTCGTTTCATTGATGTACAATTTGTACGTCTACAAGAATTACCTGAAGATCTTCCACCTGGACAATTACCTCATTATCTAGATGTCACTGTAAAACAAGATTTGGTAGATAATGCACGACCTGGTGATAGAGTAGTTCTTACAGGAATTGTTAGAATTGAACAAGAGAAAATGAGTGGTGTATCAAAGAATAGTAGTCCTTTGTACAGATTAAGATTAGATGGAAATAATGTTGAATTTTTAGGTGGTAAAAAAGATAAAAAATCTCGAAAAATTGATAGAGAAGAAATTTCTCCTGAAGATGAAAAAATGATTAAATCATTAGCAAAAAGCCCTGATTTGTATCAACAACTGATTGACTCATATGCTCCTCATATTACAGGACATGAACTTATCAAAGAATCGATTTTACTACTAATGGCAGGTTCTACACAAAGAGAACTAGAGGATGGTAGTAAAATTAGAGGTGACATCAATGTATTCCTAGTTGGTGATCCGGGTACTGCAAAAAGTGAGATGTTGAAATTCTGTGTTAGAGTAGCTCCTCGTGGTTTGTATACTTCTGGACGTGGTTCTACAGCTGCTGGTTTAACTGCTGCAGTTGTTAGAGACACAAATGGAATTTTCATGTTAGAAGCTGGTGCAACTGTACTTGGTGATCAAGGTTTAGTATGTATTGACGAATTTGATAAAATGAAAGCTGAAGATAGAAGTGCATTGCACGAAGTTATGGAACAGCAAACAGCCAGTATATCCAAAGGTGGTATTGTTGCAACATTGAATGCTAGAACTTCAATTTTGGCAGCTGCCAATCCAATGTTTGGAAAATACGATCCTTTCAAAAATATTACAGAAAATGTTAATCTTCCAGTCCCACTATTGACTAGATTTGATTTAATTTTTGTAGTTCGTGATAAACCATCAAAAGAAAGAGATACACAAATCGCACAACACATAATTAATTTACACACTCCAAGTGGAATTGATAAGAAATCTCAAATTGATTCTGAAACATTAACAAAATATCTTGCGTATGTAAAAAGAATTAATCCAACATTGACCAAAGAAGCTGAAGATAAAATTCTTGATTACTACATGAAAATGAGAAATGTTGAAGCCGAAGAAATGATTACAGTTACGCCTAGACAATTAGAGGGTTTGATTAGATTGGCTACTGCAAGGGCACGTCTCCTAATGAAAAATCAAGTTGATGGTGATGATGCGCAAAGAGCAATTGATCTGTTACAAAGTATGTTTGAAGTTGCAGGAATTGATGTGAATACTGGAAAAGTAGATCTTGGAGTATTACAGGGAAGACCAAGAAGTGAAGTATCAAAAATGCAATTATTCATGGATATTATGAAATCCCTTGAAGGTGAACATAAAACTCCTGTAGAAGAAAAACAACTGGTAGAAGAATTAGCAAAGACTGAAAAGTTTACTGAAGAAGAAGCTAAAAACTTTATTCGAAAAATGGCAAGAGACTCATCTATTTATGAGTCAAAACCTGGTCATTATAACATAGTATGAAAATAAGCAAACTTGATCTAGAACCTAATGCAATTAATTTTCTAACTTCTGAAGGCTTTGAAAAATTATATGAACCACAAGCATATTCTGTAGATGCTGGAATTTTAGATGGAACAAGTGTTTTAGTTTCTGCACCTACTGCAAGTGGTAAAACACTAATTGCAATGCTTGGAATGCTTTCACATTTACCAAAACATAAATCAAAAATTGTATATCTGAGTCCTTTGCGTGCTTTAGCAGCTGAAAAATTCACAGAATTCAAAAAATTAGAAAAAATCGATCTTGGTAGAAAAATCAAAGTTGGAATTTCCACAGGTGATTTTGATTCTGTAGAAGACAAATTAGAAAATTCCGATATTCTAGTTTTGACAAATGAAAAAATGGATGCTTTGATGAGATTTGGCCAGTCATGGATAAGTGAAATAGGTCTTGTCATTGTCGATGAAATTCATTTAATTGGTGATGAAGGCCGTGGTCCAACTTTGGAGATGGTTCTTACAAGATTAAAGTCTGGTTTGATTGGAAAAATTCCACAAATTATTGCATTGAGTGCAACTATAACAAATTCTGATGAATTAGCTGAATGGCTAAATTGTGAACACGTTGAAAGTACATGGAGACCTGTACCTCTTTCTGAAGCAGTATATGATGATTTTTCAGTGACTAATCAGGATAGAGAAACATATGATGTTAGTTTTGATTATGTAGGTTCATCTACAATTGGTTTAGGCGTAGATTCAGTGAAGAACGGTGGGCAGGGTCTACTTTTTGCAAATACACGAACTAGTGCTGCAAAACTTGCAGTAGATTCTGGTCCTCCAATCGAAAAAACATTATCCAAAGATGAATTAAACGAATTATTAAAAATTTCAAAAAAAATTTTAGCAAATAATGAACATACACAATTAGTAAAAAAATTAGCATTTGTTGTTAAACAAGGTGTTGCGTTTCATCATGCAGGATTAAATCAAAAATGTAGAGAAATCATTGAAAATGAATTTAGAAGTGGAAAAATAAAATTACTGTCTGCTACTCCCACATTAGCTGCAGGTGTAAATCTTCCTGCAAGACGAGTTGTAATTTCAAGTGTTCTTCGTTATAACTCTCAGTATGGTGGAAATGTTCCTATCAGTGTTTTAGAGTATAAACAACTCTGTGGACGTGCAGGTCGGCCACAATATGATGATGAAGGTGAATCAATTATAATTGGAAAAAATAATCAAGAGTTACTTTTAGAACGATACGTAGATGGTGAACCTGAACCAATTGAATCCAAAATTATAACTCCACGTTCATTGCGAATACATTTGCTTAGTCTAATTGTAACTTCTCCATCAATAACTGAAGATAAAATAAATGAATTTTTTTCAGAAACATTGGGCGGAACACAAACTGAAGATGATATTATAGAATTACACTTGGAAAATGCAAAAACTTTCCTATTAGATGAAGAATTTATCTCAGAAAAAGATGGAGGATTTCTTGCTACAAGATTTGGACAAAAAGTTTCTAGATTGTACATAGATCCAATGACTGCACGTGATTTTAGAAATGCAATTGAATATGATATTGTAAAAGGAGGTGAACACACGTTTGGATTCTTACATCTTGTAACAACTTGTGATGAATTTTATCCGACTTTTGATCTTAGACAAAAAGATCTTGAAAAAGCAAGTATTGTAATTGAAAATAATCGCCAAACATTAATTAGAATAATTGAAGAAGAGGATTGTTCTAGGAGTCTTCTTGCATTAGATTTATGGACAAATGAAGGCACGGAGGTCAATCTCTCTGAAGAACTTGGAATTGAATCTGGAGATATGCATAGAATGGCAGAAACTGCAGAATGGCTTGTTTACTCATTAAGAGAACTATCTCGTGAATTTAGACGTGAAGATTTAGTCAAAGAATTAGATATTTTACGTAAGCGTATTGTTTATGGAATTAAACATGAATTGATTGATTTGGTAAGAATAAGAAATGTTGGTAGAGTTCGTGCGCGAATATTGTACAAAAATGGCTATAAAAACAGAACTGCATTGAAAAAAGCACCACTTGAGAAATTAGCAGAAATAGATAAAATCGGTATGACTATTGCAAAAAGTATCAAGTCACAGGTAGAAAAGGTCAGATAATGGAACAACTAATACTCCCAGCAATTATTGCAATTACAATTGCATTTTTCTCTGTATATGGTCTGACACCTTTTGTAATACGTGCTCTTGAAAAACGTAACATTACAGTAGTTGATGCAAACAAAAAAGAAAAAACAATGATTGCAAGACCTGGAGGTCTATCGATAATTGTTGGAATTGAATTATCATTGATAATTTTGTATGTATTTTTTCCTATTTCTGAAATACTAGCTGTTATTCTAACAACTTTCTTTGCATTTATTGTTGGTTTGATTGATGATAAGAAAACTATGGGTGGCTGGTTTAAACCTCTTGCACTAGCATTTTGTGCAGCTCCTATACTATTGCTTGGTGCATATGATTCAAACTTGGACTTTCCATTATTTGGTTCTGTAAAAATACCTCTACTTTACATGGCATTAGTTGTGTTCATGATACCAATTATGGGAAATACAATAAACTCGATTGATGTTTTAAATGGTGTTGCAAGTGGTTTTACAACAATTGCAAGTTTTGCATTATCGATTTGTTTGTTCATATTGCAAAACTATGAGGTAGGAATAATCTCTTTGTGTCTGTCGTTTGCATCGTTAGCATTTTACAAATATCACAAGTTTCCAAGTAAGATATTTCCTGGTGATTCAGGTGCAATAACATTTGGTGCTGCGTATGGTTCAATTGCTATAATTGGTGGTGTAGAAGTTATAGCTGCCATAGCAATACTTCCTGCAATTATTAATTCATTCTTGTTTCTTTCTAGTGTTAAAAAAATTGTTGAACATCGTGAAATAAAAAACCCAACTTCACATACTGATGATTGGAAATTAAAATCAACTTCTGAAAATCATGCTCCAATCACTCTGGTTAGATTATTAATTGCAAAAAAGCCTCTATCTGAAAAACAAATAGGAATTGAAATTTTTAAACTTGCACTATTTTCTGGAATGCTTGCAATAATTACGGCATTTATGATGGGAGTTAATATCTAATGTCTCTTTCAATATTTTCTTTTATCTTTGCTATGTGGATTCTAATTATAGTTGGAGGTGGTTTGATGGTACTTTTTGTAGGTCCACTTTCATTTTCTGGTTATGGTGACTTGGATCCTCTCGTAAATTCTGGTTTCAAAGTGTTAATTGCAATGATTCTGATTTTTATCTGGGTGTTTGCCCTGTTGAAAATCAAAAATTGGATATTTAGAAAAATCGTTAAATCATAAACTACTTCTGTTTTGTGAGGTAATCTACCACTAATCTGACACCAAATCCTGTTGCACCATGTGAATTGTAGGATTTACTTTTTGTAGATGGTTGTATCCATGCAGTTCCTGCAATGTCAAAGTGTACCCATGGTACGTTTCCTACAGCATTTGCTAAAAATGCAGCAGCTGTGATAGTTCCTGCTGCTCTTCCAATTCCAAGATTTCTAATATCTGCAACCTTTGATTTCACCATATCCATATAGTCATCATTTATTGGAAGTTCCCAAACTTCTTCAGAAGTTTTTGCAGATGATGATTTGATCTTTGTTGCAAGCTTTGTATTATTACTTACAATTCCTGCCACATTGGTTCCTAATGCTACAATACATGCTCCAGTTAATGTTGCAAAATCCATTACAGACGATGGTTGATAATGTTTTATTCCATAAGCAAGTCCGTCTGCTAAAATCAATCTTCCTTCTGCATCAGTATTTAGAATTTCTGCAGTTTTACCATTGAATAATTTTATAATGTCTCCTGGTCTAAATGCATCTCCACTTGGCATATTTTCAACTGAAGGAATAATTGCTACCACATTGATTGGAAGTTTTAATTCTGAAATTGCTTTCATGACGCCTAAAACTGTACAACCTCCACATTTGTCAAATTTCATCTCATCCATTTTTTCTCCAGGTTTTAATGAAATTCCACCTGTATCGAAAGTTACAGCCTTTCCAACAAGTAAGATTGGTTTTTGTTCTTTCTTCCCGTTTCTATATTCTAGAATTATGAATTTAGGTTCATTTTTACTTCCTTGTCCAACTGCTATCACTCCGCCTAATCCTTTAGATTTTATTTCATTTTTTGAAAATACAGTACATTTCATCTTGTTTTGATTTGCTATTTTTTTTGCAATTTCTCCTAATTTTGTTGGAGGGCATTCATTTGGAGGTAGATTTGCAACATCTCTTGTGAATTTCACTGCATCTGATATTGTTATTGAATTTTTAATTATTTTTTGTGCATTTTTATCTGATGTTAATAATGTAAGGTCTGGTTGTTTTTTACTTGATTTTTCTTTTTTGTACAAGTCAAAATCATATAATGAAAGGTTTGCACCTTCTACAATTGCTGTTATAATTTGATCATTTTTAACTGAAACTTTATCTGGAATTATAATTGTAAACTCCTTTATTCCTAATTCATGAATTTTTTTTGTAATGTTACCTGTAACATCTCTAATCACATCTGATGTTAGTTTATTTTTTTTACCTAATCCTGCAATCAGAATCCTTTCTGATGAAATTTCTTTATGTGAATGAATTATCGCAATTTTACCTTTTTTTCCTCCCAGTTCTTTCACTGATTGTGAAATTGATTGATCAATTTTTTTATTGAATTTTCCTAATCCTATTGCTACATTTGTATCCTCAATACAAAATGCACACAAAACTGAGGTTTTCTTTTTTATTGAAAGACCAGTTTCTGCTCTAATTCTCATACAATTTTTCTAAAAAATACTTTTTTTATAGATTACTTATTTTGATTTTTCTACTGTGAGTGATTAAACTGGCTGAGCGGAAAAACACAGCTAGTGAGTCTTTACATCCTATATCACATGATTCTTGAATGCTTACTTGATTGAATTTCCTTCCATGAACTCTCAAAATTGCTGATAATAGTGGAATAATTGCTGCTCTTCCTCCATATGCTGTTTTTTTGTCAATAAACCAAAACATTTCCAATGCATCATCTTCTAGAATTTCCTCTCTAATTTTTCCTCCAAATTGTGTATAATGACCGATCATGCGTAATTTTCCTTTTGCAAAGAAATTCATTAACTTGGCAAATTTTATACAAACATAACATTTGTCATCATAAACCATGAGTGGTAATGAATCATGAAATTCCATACTTGATATACGATCATTGAAGATTAAAATTTTCGGAAATAGCTATTTATGTAATTCTGGATGTTTTTTACTGAGGACGATCATGTGTAAAATTAAAAGTGCCAATTTGGTCAAAAAATCAAAATGGGTCTAAATTACTATCAAATTAAAAAAAATGTTCTTAAAGCAAGAAAATTAGTTATTCGTGGAACTTCCATTGCTGGTTCTGGTCATCCAGGTGGTTCATTTTCAATGGCCGAGATTATGGGTTGTATTTTTTATAATCATTTGAAGTTTGATCCAAAAAACCCTGAATGGGAGGACCGTGACAAACTAATTCTATCAAAAGGTCATGCTTCACCAGGTTTATTCTCCAACATGGCTGTAGCTGGATATTTTGAAGAATCACAATTAGATACACTGAGACAATTTGGAAGTAAATTACAAGGCCATCCTGATCTGAAATGTCCCGGTGTTGAATTTTGTGGAGGATCTTTGGGTATTGGATTATCTTATTCAATTGGAAATGCATTGGCTGCAAAACTTGACCAAAAAAATACACATA
>CALBOT010000029.1 GCA_937896695.1 uncultured Candidatus Nitrosopelagicus sp.
AAGCCGCTGTAGCAATGGAACAAAGAGCTAAAGCAGCAGGAAAGAAATCGGCCGCGGCCGTTTATAGAAGATATATTAATTCAGTTAAAAAGACAGAAGCTGATCTTCATTCAAAATTATCAAGAGGACATAAACCAGATTATTATCAGTTAGGAACTTCAGAGTTCAAACCATTTGATAAATCAAGAGATGATGTTGATGAATCAGAAAATCGTGTACATGAAGTAATAGTTAAAAATCATGAATATATTCCTAAAGATATAACAATCAATCAAGGAGATATAGTTAAATTTATTAATAAACAAGGTGTACATAATATTAATGGAGATAAATCGCATCCAAGAAATAGAAATAATCCAGGAAGTTTTGGAAACAAAGTAGGAAAGGATTGGACTTATACAGTAAAATTTTCTATGCCAGGGCTATACAAATATCATTGTGATCCTCATTTAAGTATGGAGATGGTTGGATCTGTTAATGTTATGGAAATAATAGTAGATGAAAATTTTGCAGATGGAAAGAAACCAGGCAGAAAAGGAATATCTAAAAGAGTTGGTATTCCAAAAAAGGCTACATTAACTCAATTAGCTAAACTAGCAAAGTCAAAAGGTGAGAAAGGTAGAATGGCTAGATGGCAATTAAACATGAGAAGAGGCCGTAAAAAAGCTGCAAAAAAGAAGTAAAAAAGCTGTCAAAAAATTTGGTTATTTGAAATATTTTTCTTATCTTTATATTATAAATAATAAAATATAAAAGATGAAAGAAAACCTAGAAGTACTCCAAGCATTCGTAGATGAAATGAAAAACAATAGTTCTCTTATTGCTAAGAAAGCTATTATTAATGCTTATGGTAAGAATCCATTTATTAAAAGTGCATTAGTTTATGCATATGATCCTTATAAGAAGTATTATGTAACAAGTAAAACATGTAAGAAAAATTTTAATCTACGTGATTCTAATTATATACATGACAGTATATTTGATTTGTTAAACGATCTTAATGATAGAACTTATACAGGTCATGATGCAATTGCAATGGTGAATGCATTTATTAATATGAATGAGAAATATGAAGATTTAATTTTTAGTATTATAGATAGAAATATGGAGTTAAGAGCTTCTGCATCTGTTATCAATAAAGTTATTCCAGGATTGATTCCAACCTTTGATGTTGCATTAGCAACTAAATATGAATCTAAATTTTGTGACTTTGAAACCGAAGAATGGTTGGCATCTAGAAAATTAGATGGTGTAAGATGTATTATCCGTAAAGAAGATGATAAAGTAACTGCTTATTCAAGACAAGGTAATGAGTTTACAACCTTACAAAAGGTATTAGATGATGTTAAATTAATGCCTGGAGATTTTGTATTAGATGGTGAAATATGTTTGATGGATGAAAATGGTAATGAAGATTTTCAAGGTATTATGAAACAAATCAAAAGAAAAGATCATACTATTGATAATCCAAAATATGTTATATTTGATTATTTATTATTAAAAGAGTTTGATAGTAAATCAGGTAGTTCACCATTAGCTTCAAGGTTATCAGAATTATTAGATGAAATTCCATATGATGGATATTATGATACATTAAGTATTTTAGAACAAGATTTTGTTAAAGATGTAGAACACTTAAATGACATGATTACAGAAGCAGATAAAGCTGGATATGAAGGAGTTATGTTGAGAAAGAATGTTGGGTATGAGGGTAAGAGATCTAAAAACTTATTGAAATGTAAAAAGTTCTTTGATGCGGAATATGAAGTATTGGATGTAGATTTTGATACTCATAGAATTATCAGAGACGGTAAAGAAGTTAAAGAAAGAATGTTATCTCAGGTATGGATAGAACATAAAGGTTATAAAGTAGCTGTTGGTTCTGGTTGGAATCAAGCTCAAAGATTACAATATGTAGATGGGTCAATTGTAGGTAAAACAATTACCGTTCAATACTTTGAAGAAACAAAGAATCAAGAAGGTGGTATATCGTTGAGATTTCCAACGGTAAAGCATGTTTATGAAAATGGTAGAACAGTTTAAATTTATTATATGAGAAGAAATTGTACAGATTATGATGGTATGGGTAACCAAGGTAGGTTTCCTATGGTAAAAGAATCAGCAAATGTTGATAATAAAATGAGTAGAACTTTTGTAATAGTAATTGCATGTGCACTTATATCATTGCTGATGTTAACAAGTTGTGAAAAAGAATTATTATTAGATCAAGTTTGTTGTGATTGGGACGCTGTAAACTTTGATCCAGAATATAATGGACATAATGTAAATCAATTATATTTTACAGGAAGTCCTTTATGTAATAACGATTTATGTATATATCCTTAGGAGAAAGAAATGAATAAATTATTATTAGCTATATTATTATTTACGTTTGGCCAAGTATTGATTTGGTATCAAACAAATTTACAATTTATAAATAAATGGGCAAAAGAACATCCGTTTCTTATGGCCTGTATATTTGCAGTTCCTATATCATATGCATTTATATATGCAACTAAATATGTTGTTGGATATTTTGATGGAGCATTATGGCCAGGAAGATTTATAGGTTTTGCAACCGGTGTTATATCATTTGGAATATTAACAAGTATTTATTTGAATGAGGGTATCAATTCAAAAACAATGATTTCGTTAGTATTGGCAACCGCTGTAGTTCTTATTCAAATTCTCTGGAAATAGTAATTACCTGCATATTTATATTAAAATAAATAATAGGGAAAACTATGTTAAAGCTAAAAGATTTATTAAACGAAGCACCAGGTGATGATCCAGGAGCAGCATTAAGCACTGTTTATGGTGATACCCAAAAAGGTGGTTCTGTTGCTATAGGTCAGCAAAAGTTATCAAAAATTATCGGAGACAAAAAAGTCCAAGCTGTTTTGAATGCAGGATTAGCAGACGGTGATCCTAATGATGATAAATTACCTTACAGTAGAACAAACTTAAATGTAATGGATTTGAAACCTACTCAAAAAGAAATTGGTTTTGATCAAAGTGTATTAAATATATTAACTGATCAATATGGTTCATTGGATACATTTCTTCAAGGAAAGGCAAATGTAGGTGGACCTATTGTTACATATGATGGTCAATATATTATTGATGGTCATCATAGATGGAGTCAAGTTTTTGCAGCTAATCCAAAAGCCAAAATGTTATCATTAGATATAAAAGCAAAATCAGGATATTCTCATACAGATATATTAAAAGCAGTTCATGCAGCAATTGCAGCTGATTTAGGAAAGGTTCCAGAAGCAAATCCAAAAGGAATAAATTTATTGAAAGGTGTAACATTAGAACAAATACCAATTGAAAAATTAGGAGACAAAGTACTTGAAGTATGGAAACGTTTTTCTCCTGTTAATGCAGGTAAAGGTAAAATGGAAATTAATGGACCAGATGATGTAAGACAAGCAATTTTTGCGAATCTAGAATTAATGATATCAAAAGGCTTTGCAACAGGTGCACCAGGAAGAAAGCATATGCCTCAATCAGATTCAGGAGGTAATCCTATTGATAGATTAGGTGATCTTGCAAAAGGAAAAATTAATATTCAAGAACCATTTACAGAAAGATTACAAAAGCTTGCAAATATAAAGAAAGGGAAATAACATGGCACCAAAAACTTTTAATAATGTAATAATAGGACAATTTGTTTTATCAGGAGTACCAATTAAAGTATATACTGGAGGAAGATTTTTAACTGTTACTGATGCAGATGATGTTGAA
>CALBOT010000030.1 GCA_937896695.1 uncultured Candidatus Nitrosopelagicus sp.
AGGAACTACTATTAGAGCTGCATTAGCAACTGCAGATATGAAAACATTTAAATCAATCATGGGTTGGTATGATCCAAAAATATATCAATTACTAAAAAAGAAATTTTCTGCGTTAATGGAATCTTTTATTATTAAAGAAGGAAGTAATGTTACTAGTCAAGGTAAAGCTGATGTAGATGACGGTCCAAGATATTTTTACGGAAATCAAAATACATATAGAAAACAATCTGCAGATATGGCAAAACGATTAGGATTCGAAGTTATAAATTATATTGTAAAAGATAATCCAATTGAAGTACATAATACAAATTATCCAGATGGTCCTCCATTAACAGTATCTTATTTTCCAACAGGTGTTAAAGGTGGAGAATTTTCTGGTACTGATTATATAAAAGATTATAAAGGACGACCTGGATATAATATTTGGAAAAAGTATATTACAAAAATTGCTCAAACAGTAGGATATAAATTTTTAGATTTCCTAGGAGCTGAAGATTCAATAGAATCAAGTAAAGGAGAAAAATTAGTGCCAACAACATTGAAAGAAAATACATATCAACCTAAAACATTAGGAGAATCATTAGCGATAAAATTAATAACAGAAGGTGGCGCAGCTGGTCATATGAACCATCCATTTGATGATAGAGATATTACATTTGGTGATATGAAACAAATGATAAGATTATCATTAGAAGGTAAATTAGACATTGAAGCAGGTGTTCAAGAAAAAACAGATGGACAAAATCTTGCAGTAACATTTAAAGATGGAAAAGTTGGCGCGGCTAGAAATAAAACTACTATTAGAACGCCAATGGATATAGATGCTGTAAAATCAAAATTTGCGGGAAGAGGAGAAATAGAAAAAGCATTTACATTTGCAATGCAAGATTTAGAACGAGCATTATTAAAAATACCAAAAGATAAGTTATTTGAAATATTTAGAAACGGCGCAAGATTTTTAAATATAGAAATAATATATCCAGGAACTCAAAACGTTGTAATGTATGGACCTAAAGCATATATCCAGTTTCATGGAGTTGACGAATTTAATTTAGATACAGCAACTAAAACAGATTCATATCCTGAATTTGCTCCTTTACTACAAAAAATGATAGCAGACGTAAATGCTAATATACAAAAACAATTTGAAATTATTCCGCCTAAAATATTGACATTAAATCAATTACCTAATTTTGAAGAAAAAGAACAATATTTTATTAATAAAGTAAATGAATTACAAAGACAATATAAATTAAAAGATTCTGATGAATTAATAATGTGGCATGAAATGTGGTGGAAAGAAAAAATAGAACAGTTATTTCCTGATACAACAGATGATATAAAATTTGGATTATTAAAACGTTGGGGATATTTTGATAAATCAATGAGATTAAATGGAACTAATATACCTGATACAGATATATTATCTCGAATAAAAGATTTTGATAAAACAGATTTTAAAAAACAAAACAAACAAAATGTATATAATTTTGAAAAAATATTTTTAGAATTAGGTGTTGAAATATTAGCAAATATATCAGATTATTTATCAGTAGTTCCTGATAAAGCTGTTAAAGATATAAGAAGAAGAATAGCTGCAAAAATCAAAGTCATACAGAAATCTAAGGATTTAGCGTCACTTGAAAAATTAAAATTTGAATTAAAAAGAATTGAAGATTTAGGTGG
>CALBOT010000031.1 GCA_937896695.1 uncultured Candidatus Nitrosopelagicus sp.
CGTTTCTTTTAGACGTCAATTCTAACAAATACCTGTCAGAATAAGATAAAGTATCATGCGTAGGTTTATTGAAAAACTTCAAGAATAACTTCTTATGAAGAGTTAGTATGTCAAACGATCTAAAATCTCCTGGTTTCTTCATTATAGCTATACTTGGAACAATTGTCATGGCAGGATTTTTTCTAGCATTTTTTCCAACTCTGTTTAAAAAACGAATTAACTCGAAATCTGCAGTATACACGCTAGTAGTTCTAGATGTCTATGGAAACAAAACAAATCTTAATGGATTGAGAACACGTTTTCAAAATAAGGAGGTTGCATTATCCTTTGCAAAATTCTACAAAAAAGAATTTCCTCTTTATGATTTTGGCATAATCCATGAAATAAATGGAATTGAAAAATTGATGATTACAAAAAATATCTAGAAAGCATAAATTATCTAAATTACCATAAAGGATATGAAAGCAGTTTGGAATGATGCTGTAATTGCTGAAAGTAATGATACAGTAGTAGTTGAGGGAAATCACTATTTTCCTCCTGATTCAATTAAAAGTGAATATTTTCACAAGACTGAAACAAGTACCTCTTGCCCTTGGAAAGGAATGGCAAGTTACTATTCTGTAACTGTAAATGGTAAAACAAACACTGATTGTGCTTGGTATTATCCTGTACCAAGTAAGGAGGCAGAGAAGATCAAAGACCGAGTTGCCTTTTGGAATGGTGTTCAAATAATCTAAATAGCACATATCTTATCTTTATTCATGGTTGGACCACAAGATGGAGGATTTGGATTTGATCAATCAAAAAAATATACCACCGTTGACAATTTAGATAAAATTTGTGTCCAATGTCAAGCAGGTCAACATAAAAAATGCCTATTCAAATCAAAAGAACAACCAAATTGTGATTGCGAACATTGTTTAATTTATGGATAAACTTAGTTTCAGCTTAGAAAACTAACCTTTAACCATAACTATTTCTACAATAATAAAATGGAAAAAACCCCTGCTGAATCAAAAGCCGAAGTAATAATTCGAATGTTTCCTTCAGATGCAAATCCTGCCGGAAATGTCTTTGGTGGTGCAATCTTAAAACATATTGACATGGTTGCAGGTATAGTTGCTCAAAGATTTAGCCAAACAAATGCTGTAACTGTTAGTATGGACAAGATTAGTTTTTTAAAACCTGTATTTGTTGGGAATGTCTTATTTGTTAAAGCACAAGTAAACTATGTTCAAAAATCATCAATGGAAATAGAAGTAAACGTAGAAGCAGAAGATATTGCAAAAGGAACACGTGTTCATACAGGAAATGCGTATGTAACTTTCGTTGCGTTGGATGATAATGGTAAACCTACTGCGGTTCCGTCATTGCGTATTGAAACTCCTGAGGATCAAAAACGCTTTGATGAAGGTAAAATACGAATGGAACGCAGGTTAAAAGAACGAGAAAAATAACTCATACTTTAAGTAATTAATATCAAAATTTTAGTTATGTCTGATCTTTTATACAGATACCGAAAAACCTTTGGTCCTGGAATTCTATTTGCTTGTACTGCAATAGGTGTTTCACATCTTGTACAGTCTACGAGAGCAGGTGCAGAATTTGGTTTCATGATTCTTGGGTTTGTTATACTTGCAAATGTTCTAAAATATCCATTTTTTGAGCATGGTTCACGTTATGCAAATGTAACTGGAACTAGTATAATTGACGGTTATGAAAAACTTGGAAGGAAATTTCTTATTCTTTATTTGGGAATTACTCTAGGTTCTATGTTTTTTGTAACTGCTGCTGTAGGATTTGTTACTGCAGGATTCTTTGAAAATCTCTTTCAAATTGATTTTCTTGGAATATGGACTATGGTAGTATTGTTTGCAATATGTGGAGTCATTTTGTGTATTGGGAAATTTGGAACTCTGGATGGAATTATCAAAGTAATTGGATTTGTTCTAATAATTTCAACAATCACTGCATTTGTTTTAGCTTTGATTAATGGACCTGCAGAACAAACTGAGAATTTCCTTCCTCGAGATTTGTGGAATGATTCTGGAATTTTCTTTTTAATTGCCTTGATGGGATGGATGCCTACTGCAATAGATCTTTCAAGCTGGAATAGTTTATGGACTATTGCAAGAATCAAACAAACAGGTTTTAGGCCAAAACTAAAAGAAACTCTTACCCCACTTGAAAAAAAGATTGACAAAATCAAACAACTGCGAGATAAGGTTCTTGCGTCTCAGGATGAAGAGACCTACCGCTTAGCATTGAAAGTACTACTGGAAACGGCCGACTACGATACATTTTTGACACATGTACACCACCATCAACCCGGACGTTCCAAGCAAAAGCAACTAAATGTGAATAATGTGACCGATGGTCGCAAAGACATGGACAAATTACGTTCCAGTGAAAAATTCTACGCATTCCACGCGATTCGTGGGCACGTGACGACCGGCGCCGAACTACCGCAGGAAGTGTTTGATGTATGCAGGGCGGTGGATGAA
>CALBOT010000032.1 GCA_937896695.1 uncultured Candidatus Nitrosopelagicus sp.
AAGACCAAATTTTTAGAATTTCTATCTACAAAGAGATTTAATGAAAGAGAGAAACACAGTAGTATGGGAGTATGGTTAGGCGGGATATTTCTCAAAAATGAAGGAGGGTATGAAATAGTTTTAAGATCGCTTGCGCATTATAAAAAACGATTACGATCAATAGGTGAAAGCCCAGAGTTGAAAGAAGCGGCTGCAATGTTTGCACCTATTTTACAATCACAAGCACAAAAAAGATATCCAATGGTCATAGAAGCACAAAAAAAAATTGAACAAGTATTACAAGATTCAATACCAGCTCAAGCACTAGAAGAAAATTTAGATACTTTAGAAAAAGCATTAGAATGTCGTCAGTCAGACATCATAAAAGCACAAGATACAGGTAGAGAATATTTTATGAAATTATTGGGAGATTTGCAAGAAGCGCAAAAAGATTTAGAACCAATTAAAGACGCACTTGTAAAGATTAAACAGTATTCAGATTAATTTTTCAAAGATTTTACATAATCTTCAAGTTTTTGTTTCTTTTCTTCAGGGGATAATGGAAGGAATTGTTTCCATTGATCTTTCATTTCCTGTTTTTTGAGATCTTTTTGCTCATCAGACATGGTGTCCCATTGCATTTTCATCTGCATGAAATGAATAATCATGGCAGCTCTATCTTGAATTGAAAGTGATTTCCAGGCATCACCCATTTCTTTAAACTGTTTTTTCTTTTCAGCAACTTGTTCAGGAGTCATATCCTTGAAGTAGTCTTTCATTTTTTTGTTGTATTTTTTATCATAACCTCTTTTGTTTTTGTAGGAATCTTTTGAGATAACATCAGAGACATAAAGTTGTTCTCCGGTTCCAGCATCAACAAGAACTTTGTTGTGACCTCTATCATCATCCATCATGACGACTTTGTAAACAAGATAACCGTTAATCACAGTAAGTTTTCCATAAATTGCTTTACTATCAGAAACTGCTTCTTCTGCTGTAGACATTGCATCAACCAATGAGATTTTACTTAATTCTCTAAAATTTTGACCATTTTCAACAAAAATTGTTCCTTGAATTGCAGGATATTTTGTTTTATCCCATTCTGCAAAAGCAGGGGTAGCCCCAACAGACGTAACTAACACAGCAATCAACATCAATGCTGTTATTTTACATACAATTTGTTTCATAAATAATCGAATGAAAATTACTATAAAAGAGGATCCTACAATTCATTCATAGTATAATTTACATTTTGAAGTTTTATAATAGAAATTTGGGAGATCAGTAATCCTTTTTGCTTATGTAATGAATTACAAGTCATGACAGATCCTTTATGTAATTTGTGTGAAAGAAAACTTTCAGAACACACATACGAAGAATCAATCAAGTGTGCAATGGAGTTAATCAAACAAGGTCACAAAAAGATTGGAATGGGTCAACATCGTTTACGACAGTCAATGAATGACTGATTTTGTTATTAATTCAATAAAATAATAAAAATTATGAAAGATGGATTTTCTCCTGAATTATCACCTAAAGAAATGCTAGAGCTTGGAATTTTTGGTGGCTGGTACTTTGGAAATGATATAGATGAATATCCAAAATCATGGTTCAAAAAAGCAAAGATTAGTAAAAATGGATTTGATGTGGAGTTAAATTATTTTAAAATTAAATCAGGTCAATCACGATTAGAATGGCAAACAAAGGGGTGGATATTTCCTGAAGATCCACTTGGTTGGTTTCAATGGTACTGCAGATACACAATGGGTAGACGTATTCCAGCAATGGATAGAAAACAAATAGAAAGATGGAAAGCATTTGGGCCAAGACATATTGGTGGAATAAAAAAAAATTGTAAGAAAGGAGATTATTCTTGTCGAATACGACAACGTCAAGCACTTTTACAATGGGGGTATAATCCGTTTTTTTAAAAATAAAATTATTCTTTCTTTTCTTCTTCTTTAGGTGCATCTTCTGTTTCTGCAGGAGGTGCTTCGTCTTTTATTTCTCCATCATATTTGCAATTTACCTGAAATATTTCATCAGAAACAGTATTTCCTCTAACAAGTTTTCTTTTTCTCAATCCATGTTCAGTATCTTGGAGACCAACACCTTTTGATAATAAGACACGTTTTCTTGCCATTCCATGCAAATCATCTCTCATTGGAACACCAGATTTGTCACTTCCACCAGTTATCTTCAATTTTCCTGCTAATCCTACAATTGCAGCGTCAGTTTCAGCACCAATTACAAGACCCATTAGTGGATTTGCATCTCCTTCTTTGAGTTCTTTGGTAATGGATTTACCTTTGACATCTGAAATTGTCAGTTTGAAATTAGCCATTGCGATCTCAAAAATTTGTAAACTACTAATTAACCTTTGGACAAATTTACTTTGCAAAAATCTTTAATTCATTTTTATCTTGAGTATAAACATGGAAGAAGAGGTCGAGTGCCCAAGATGTGGGGAAAAAATGCTTGACGTTCAGGCTTGTCATTTAATTTGTCCTAGATGCGGATCGCATATGGATTGTTCAGACAAAGGTTCTGTTTGGTGATTAAAAACCAGGTCTATCTGGTATGTAATCGGTTGCCATGTTAACTGCTTGGTCTTTCATAATTTCTAAATATTCATCATATGATTTTTCAAATTTGCAGTGTGGACAAGTTACCTTAGTAAGATCATCATTTACTTTGGCTACGTTTTCACATTGTGGACATCTAGCATCAAGCATAGATCTCATGATTATCTAAAGTATATAATCCTGATCGAGTCTGAATTGTAAGATTTTAAATAAAATTAAGATAAAGCATGGTTATGAGCTATAATGAAATTGCAGAAACCTTTTCTGAATACTCAAAAGGCAAATCATCAAACTGCCAGCATCTAATTGAGTTGTTTCAACAAGCCATGATTCAGATGGAAGAAGAAGAGGAACTGTTAGTTGTGGAACATCCAAGAACACCTATAAGAAAACCAAAGAAGGATTAAGGCAATAGCACTAGGTTTTCCATAGGATCCTTGTTTTAATAGTCTAATTTACTAAATTTTTTTAGTGATTAGATAATGACTTGTTTTAATTGTGAAAAAGAAAATGATGAATGTACATGTAATGATCGCACTTTCTTCAAGAGTGAATGCAAATACTTTGGAAAACATTTTGATGAATAAACAATATTAAAAATTTCTTAATTAGACCATTACATCTCATTTAATGCACGTTCTATCATTCCACGGTCTTTTGCATTAGGTGTGAATTTGATATAATCTTGATAGTCTTGTTTTGCATCATTAATTTTATTTTGTTGCTGTCTGACATATCCACGATTCTTGTAAATAGGTCCAAATCTAGAATCGTTAATTTCAATTGCACGAGTATAGTTTTTCTCTGATTTGTCAAATTCTTGATTCTTTAGATAGAAATTTCCAAGACCACGGTAAGCCAAATAGCAATTTTTATTTTTTTCAAGACTTTTTTCATAGTATGATACACATTCAGGATTGTTTTGTTCGTTTAACACGCCTCCTAAAAGACATAATGCAGTAGAATTATTTGGATTAAGTTCTATTGCTTTTTCTAGTGAATCAGTTGTCTCTGCTGTTTGTTTTTGTAAACTAAGTCTTTCAGATTCAAAACACAATCTATTTGATTTTACTTTACTTTCATCGGATTTTAGTGCGGAAATAATGTCAGATGGTCCCAATAGAACCATTAAGCATCCATCTTCAGACCATAGTTTTTCAAATCTTTTTTCAGGAATAACACCTACTTGGATTCCTTCTTCAGATGGTTTTTGTTCAGGAACGTAATGAAAGATTGTTTTTTCATTATCATCATACCCAGAAATAATTGATGCATGTTGTACAACATCATGCAATCCTGGTAAAATGACAATTGGAGGAATTCCCATGTCAATTACCTGTTTTAGCTCTTGAAGGGTAGAATGTAAAATTAAACTAGAAAGTCCGTGACGTTCTGCAAGATTGATTCCCTCAATCAAAATACTACCATTCATTCCTGCATATTTTGATGCTATTTCATTTGCTTCAGAGATTGGAAGATCAATATTCCAGTATTTTGCTACTGCATTTACTGAAAGTGGTAAACAAATATTGTCAGTATCAGAAATTGGTGGTAAAACT
>CALBOT010000033.1 GCA_937896695.1 uncultured Candidatus Nitrosopelagicus sp.
ATTGAATGTAAAAGTGCTAAAATTTTTCTTTCCTCATTACATAAAATAATATTTCCATCTCCAAAAAATTCTACAATTAAAGTAAATTCTTTTTCAAAGTTTGTAAATGTGAAATAAGCAATTCTTTCTGTTCCAATTTGTTCAATTTTTGTTAATTTTGCTCGTAAAAGATCGCTACGTAATCGTCTTAACATTTTGTTTGGTTCAATTGTTTCAATTTTTTTGTCTGTAATCCACATTCCTATACTTGACACCATTAACATGATGTCTGGTTTTGTTGGGTGGTGTAATTTGAATAGGAGACTATTTCGATTTATTCCCCAAATGTTACTTGCATAGTATCCACTTGTCTTTTCTCCTATGTCATTCACCAGATATACTAATTCAATTCCCGCAAGAGTCATGGTATTGTACTTCTAATTGGAAATTATACTCTTACTATTGCCTAGTGACTGCCAAAGATTTTAAACGAGGCATTTCTGAGTCAACTCAAGAATTCAAATGGCAAAGTTCAAAAAAAAGAAATTTTCAGCTGAAAAACCTGATCCTAAGGAAAAAAAAGATGATCTTCCTGAGATAGAATCTGATGAATCTATTGAAAAAACACAACCAGAACCTGCCACTGATACCCCAACTGACTCAAAACCTGATCCAACAGAAGATCCTATAGACAAATCTGCAACAAAAAAACTCACTGATAGATTATTTTGGTTACGAATTGCTACTGCAATTGCTGGTGGTGTGATTGCTACATTTGCATTTGAAGATATTGTTGATATGGAAGAAAAACGTTGGACATCAATTGGATTTATGATAATGTTGTTTATTGCAACTGCAATAGTTGCCAAATCTTGGAAAATTAAAATCGCAAATAGAAAAAAATATGTTACAACAGGAATTGGTAGTTTTGTATTCATGTATTTATTCATCTGGATATTTACTTACACGGTAGTTAATGCTGGTACAAACCAATCAATGATTCCTGTTATCTAATAAAAAATGTGGAAATCAAAAACTCCTGGTATTCCAGATGAAGAATTTGAGAGAACAGAATCTGTACCAATTACTAAAGAAGAAATTCGTGCAATACAAATTAGCAAAGGCAGATTATCTGTAGGACAAACAGTTTTAGATATTGGATGCGGTAGCGGTTCTGTAACCGTTGAAGCTGCTATTCAAGTTGAAGAATCAGGGAAGATTATTGGTGTTGATATTGATCCAAATGCAATAGAACTAACAGAAAAAAATCTTAAAAAATTTGGAATATCAAATTACACTTTAGTTGAAGGAAATGCAAAAGGAAAAATTTCTGAATTACCACATGCAGACACTGTTTTCATAGGTGGAACAGGTGGTGACACAAGAGATATTGTAGAATTATGTCAAGATAAAATCAAATCTGGGGGAAGAATAGTAATTGGTGTTATTTTGATTGAAACACTTTATTCTGTATTACAAACAATTGAAAAATTAGATTTTGAATCAATTGATATTACTCAGATCACAATAGGAAAAAGCAGAAAAACTAAAACAGGCACAATGATGCTCGCAAGAAACCCTGTAACTGTCATCTCTGCAACAAAAAAATAATCTAGCTTTTTAATTGGGAACAAAATTATCTTTCTTATGTCAGAATTAATTGGAATTGGTGTGGGTCCAGGCGATCCAGATTTACTTACTGTAAAAGCAGTCAAAGCAATACAAAATGCAGATACCATCATGTGTCCCGCATCAAAAGAAGATAGACCTAGTATTGCGTTATCTGTGGTTGATTCATTAATTGATAAATCAAAAAATCAAGAAATTGTAAAGCTAATCTTTCCAATGACTAAAGACAAAGACATTCTTGAAGCACACTGGAAAGAAAATTCAAAAATCATGGCAGAAAAAGTTCTATCAGGAAAAAACGTTGTTTATCTGACAGTTGGAGATCCATATCTTTACAGTACTTGGATCTACATGCATAGAGAAATCAGTAAAAAACATCCTGAAATGAAAATTACTGTTATACCTGGAATTGTTTCTATGTTTACATTTGCATCTAAGGTTGGTGTAAGTATTGCAGAGGGTGCAGAAAAAGTTTCAATTATTCCATCTTGCTATGATCTAAGTTCTGTTAAAGAAATTGCAAAGAATTCAGAAGTGCTTGTATTTCTTAAAGATGGTAGATATTTTGATCAAGTAATTGAATTAGTCCGGGAATCTGGATTCCCTGATGATTCTATATTTGCAATTGGGCAAGAT
>CALBOT010000034.1 GCA_937896695.1 uncultured Candidatus Nitrosopelagicus sp.
GTTAATTTTTCACAATCTTCCGGAACTGGTTCTGTTACATTAGGATTCACCATAGGTTCTATAGGTCCACTAATTCCATTACAATCATTTGATGGTACTGGATTACCGTTTGAATCGGTGTATGTTGGACAATCAGATTGTCTAATAACATTATCAATTGCATCAAATGTTGGACTTGCAACTGATATTGGCAATTTTTGTCCGGAGGTTAAGTATACTGATGATTTATCTCCGTTAATATCTTCTACAACAAAATTATTTGCTGCTCCTCCTCCAACACTAGTTGATTGGCCGTTTCTAATAACGGTAATTGGTGATCCTTCAGGAGCATCTCCACTTTGCCATGGTTGTGGTTGTATATACGCTGATGGATCTTTTGGTGTTGTTTGTGATCCAAATCGTATACTTTGTCCCATACGTCCTTGTAATAAAAAATCACCTTCATATGGTTGTAAGTTTCCAATATTACCTTTTTCTACAAAATCATTACCAGGTGGTGTTGTTAGTTTATTTTGATTCCTACCACCTCCTCCGCCACCTTGTTGTTTACTGGTATTTGGATTAGGATTATTGCCTGCTATTTCAGCTTGACGTTGAGATTCTTCTTCTTTCTTTGCCGCTTGCTGTTCAGGTACTAGTCCTAAGTATCCTGTTATGGTATCAATATCACCATCAGATTCTAAAAAATCTCCTACGAATCCTTGTTCTCGTAAATCTTCTTTTAAGGATTCAATTCTTTTTTCAAATCGATCAATAAATTCTTCTACTCTATCTTCTGCTTCACTTTCAGAATTAGCATTATAATATACTCTTTGATATGTTGGACTTTCTGGATTATTTAAGTCTAATAATTTTTGTTCTAATTCTTGAAAATCAGCAATATCTTGATCACTTAATTCTCCTTTAGAATAATCAGGAAATGTATTTATAGTTTTTGCAGATCCGTCCAAACTACTTCCAGCTGGTTTTTTATTGACAACTGATGGATTACCTGATTCCGTATTTGCATATGCTTGTGATTTAGATGTTTGTTTTCCATCTTGCATAGTTTGATTACTTCCGCCTATACCTCCTGCATTAGCTCCTGGGTTCATATTGGCTTCAACATTACCTCTTATCGATATTGGAGGTAGATAAAACCATTCAGTATCAAACTGTACACTTCCTTCTTTCTTACCAGTTTTATTATCTGGTGGCGCGGCCCCCATATTTGAACCAGGTCCTTGATACATAATAACATGTTCACCTACTAAAGGTATACGTGTATAATTCATATCAGCTGGAAAAGCTACAATCGTATCACCTGATAATCCTCCTGGAATACCTCCTTGGTTTCCAGTCATTGTAACTTCTATTTCACCACGATATTTAGAATCAGCTGCATCTTGTCCAACTGCTTTACCTTCTTTATCTCGCTTCTTTTTCTTTTCAGCACTAGTTTTTTGGTTGAATGCATTTTCAGTGCTAATTACTTCACCAAATCCCCATGCTATACCTGTTTGACTCATTTAGTATCTCCTAAATTTATTTCGTCTTGTTCTTTATGAATAGCATCTAATTCTTCTTGTGCGGTTTGTAATAATCTTGCTTTTTCTTCTTCTGACATTCCGTATTCATCTCCTCCATCCTTATTTGCAGATCCAACTAATCGTTGTACTACAGCTGCAAGTTTAACTAAATGTTCATCGTTTTTAACTGATACATCTAAGTATTCTTTTATTAACGGAACTATTACTGTTGCATCTCCTATATTTTTGATTAGAGGCTGTAATTCTTGAATTAATGTGTTGATTTGTCTATCTTTCTTTTTAGAATTATGATAGATATCTTTCATTAAATCAGAAAATGTAGTTCCTTTGAATAACTCAAATTCATCATGCATTGTTATACTCCTTTAAAATAAATATGTACAACTATGATTTATGGGTGCCTATAAACCCCTTTTGTGAATATCTTAAAAACATATCAGAATAATGTTTTTTCATGATATTAACAACTTTAGTAATATTTTGAGTTTTAAGGCCGGTTCGTTCTCTTATAAGAATATATAATGCCTTTTTATTGAAGTTTTCTATGTTTTCACGTATTCTAAACAACTCTAATAAAGTATCTGCAACAATTATATCTCTTTTATTAGTAAATATATTACTAAGATTGGTAGAATAATATTCTACAAATTGATCTGTAAAATCTCGTAAAGATTCTTGATAATCTGAATACACCAGTTCACCACCTAAATCTCTACTATCATCAATAACTGTTAGATCCGTTCTAGCTTTCATTTTTGCATAGTTTGCATTATTTGCTATAATAAGATAATTTTTTGCTATAATTGAAAAATATGAAAAAGCTTTTCCTTTATCTAATTGATATTTATGTATTTTTTCATTTAAGAATGCAACTACTTCGCATTTAACATCTTGATATGGAACATCAAAATAATAAAATTTAAATGTATGAATAATATTTTCTGCTAACTTATCAAATGCATAATGTATATGTTCTGAATATACTTTATTACGTTTCATATAATCTTCTTCATTATTATATGCAACAATTGCTTGATCTGTTATATATGTAAAATATTGTTTCTTTGTTGGTTTTCTACCACGTCTTTTTTTCTTTGGAAGTTTAGCTTCTTCTTCTAATCGTAACTTGTCTTCTTCAAGCCAATTATAAAATTTATCTACTGGCGATAATTTGATTTGTTCATTCATTAGTTAACTCCACGATTTAGGTCTTCCATCACTTCTTTAATAAGTTTAAATGATGTGCCTACTTCGTCTGATGCTTCAAATGCTCCTTGCCTATCAGCGTTCCTAATTTCAGAGTTGGCTTGATTTACTTTTGTTTTTAGTCCGTTAAAATATTCGTAATAATCTAAATTAGATTGTTCTAAGTCTGATATATAATCAGATTGATCTTCTTGTTTTCTCAATTGGTTGATATTAACAAATACTGACACAACCAATAGAACTGATAATACTATAATTGTTGTTATCATTTCTTATCTCCAAATAAATCGTCAAACATTTTCATAGCAGCTCCTGCTTCTCCTTTAGAAGCAATTGCTCCTAATTTTTGCATCTTAGCTGATTTGCTATATGTATTTTTTGCGGGCGCTGTTTTAAATGGTGTTGATGTCGATTTTGTCTTTGCCCATCTTTCGTATTCTATTCTTGCTGCCATACAATCTGCTTGGTGCATTACAAAACCTAAATTAGTTTTCAATTTTGAATCAGCTGTTCTTGACATGAAATAAGGTTTATTATTTTCATCATATAATCCATCTGTTAATTTTATACCTAACATTTCATTCCAAGTTATACTAATACCATAATGTTGCAATAACCAAATAGATAAATCATTTACAAGAGTAAATTGATTATTAGGATTGACTTTATACATTCTTCCCATATTTTTTCTATGCCATTCAGAGTCATTAGGAATATATGTTTCATTTCCTTCTCCAGGAAATCCCATCTTTCCAATATCATGATTTAATGCAACAAAGATTAATTCTTCTTCAGTATATCCAGACATATCTGCTCCCATTTCTGTCCAAAGTTTATATACTTGTTTTGCACATTTAATTACTCTCAATACATGATCTACATAACCGCCTTCAAATGCATTATGATAATGATCAATACTTGAAGCTGGTTGCATTGACATTCTTTCTTCAAGATCTGTATACATTGCTAAAAGTTTTTCTTTTCTTTCTCCTTTAAAGTTATCTTCAATAACCTTAATTAAATCGTTCCAATTTTGTACTATTTGTTCTGCTGATAATTTCATATTCTTATTTTGTTGATACCATTACTATTTCTGACTCTCTTACTAGTATATATCTTTCATCTTCAAATGTAACTTCATTTCCATTTTTACCTGATAATAATCTTGTTGGAGTTAATACTGTATCTCCTATCTTACATGTCATTGATATTCTATCACCTGTTTGTGTAAATATTCCAGGACCTACTGCAATAACTTCTGCATATCCATATTCAGATTCATTTGCTGAAATTATTATTCCTGATTTGGTTTTTGTTTCATCTTGTTTTCTTTTTAGTAAAAGATGATCTCCCATTGGTTTCATTTTCATAACTATTCTCCTTAAATTATTTGATCAATCACTCCTATATCTAATGCTTGTTCTGCTGATAAAAACATATCCGATCTCATATTATCTTTCCACCAGATAGCATCTTTTTTTGTTTTTTTAGCTAAGAGTTCATATATATCTTGTTCTACCTTTTTTACAAATTCAACTGTTGCTGTAACATCTGTCAATTTACCTGATATCATTGATGAAGCTTGATGAAACATAATTGTAGAATTTTTACTTGCCATTCGTACACCAGTACCACATGTAAGAATAATAGATGCGGCTGAAAATGCTCGGCCTCTACAAATTGTATTTGTTTTTACATCTAATGATTCTATGTAATCAATTATACCCATCATTTCATGAATATCACCACCAGGTGAATTAATCATTAAATTTAAAGGATCTGTTTGATTACCTTTAAATTCTTTACCTGTTCGATAATTCAATATATGTCTTATTCTCATCATTAAATCAAACAATGTATGGCCTTCTATCTCATCATTAAGATATAAAACACCTTCTTCAATTTCAATCTGATTGGCTATTATATCATTAAGTTTTGTATATGGAGATTCTTCCATTAATGCTTGTTGCATATTTTCTTGCTTGATTGGTCTTGGTCTTTCGTCGTATAAATCACTCATAATACTTTAATATAATAACTTTTTTTCAAAATAACAAATAATCTATAACTTTTTTAATTGACGTTCTAACTTTCGCATTTGAACATTTCCTGCTCGAACATCTTTTTTAAACTTGGCAGTTTTAAGTTTACCTCTGACCATATTCATTTGTTGAAGTATTTGAGTCCTTAATTCTTGTTTTTCACGCTTAGTTAATTTTTTCTTTTCAGGTTTTGGTTCTGTTGGTTTAAGAGTTCCTTTTAATTTAGGTTGTTCAATTCCTTTATGAAATACATTACCTTCTTTATCAACAAACTCTTTCATAAATTGCCAGCCTCTTAATCTACCAGATGATTTATAACCTCCTTTGATATCAGGTGGTCCAACTGTTTTATTAACACATACATGACATAATACAGCTGTTGTATTTGGACCTACTTCAGTCCAATTATTACATCTTGAATATTTTGATAATATTTGCCAACCCCAATATGATTTATCTTCAATGCTATTTCTGCATATCATGTAACGGCGCCCTTGACGATTTCTTGTTTTAAATTTTATAACTTCTTTTTTTGCCATACTTATAAATTTTTATGTTTAGGTGGATTTGGCTTTCTACCATATCCATCTTTTTTTGTAACTTGTTTTTCTTTGTAAATATCTTCTTTAGGAAGATCTTTTTTTGGTGTTGCTAAAATTTCTTCATTCTTTTTAATCATGTCTTCAATTGGATATGGTGTATTAAACTTCATTCCAGTTGGAACAGACATTTTTACTTTTGGTTCTTTTCTTTTGATTTGGCCAAAAGCAAAATTAGCAGCTACGACTAATGCAATTGCTAATGGATCGAATACAAATATAATTAATAATAAAAACCAATTCACAACTTGGCCCATATCTTTACCTGTTACCTCTGATAAATATTTCAATGGTCCTAATTCTCTTTGTTCTTCATTACCTATTTCTAAATCCA
>CALBOT010000035.1 GCA_937896695.1 uncultured Candidatus Nitrosopelagicus sp.
TCTTCTAATTCTTCAACTGTTTTTAATTCGAAAATATCTAACATGTTTTCTCTAACTACATCAGAGTATAGTCTGAGTTTTGATGGGTCATTCTCAATTGCAGTGAGTAGTGCTAGGGTTGCTGGATCTTTGTCAGCGACTTTGAATTTTGTCTTGACAATGTCTGCCCAGTCAATGAATGCTGCAGAGTTGTTCTTTGATACTGAATCTTCCATCATGACCATACCAAGTGTGTAGATTGATTTTTCCTGGCATTGAATCCATAATTTTGCTTGTTTGTTATCACCGTCTTTGTAATTTTGTTCTGCTTTGTCATAGCATTCCATGATTACATTGTGAGTTGCTCTATCGTGCATTTGTGCTGCACTTGCAAAGTGTTTATTGTAAATTGCTTCTGCATCTGCTAGAAGTCTTAATGATTCATCAGTTGTTTCGGCTTTGTATGCATTACCGAGTGTTTTCTTTACTTTTGCCCATTGTTCACCAAGTTTTACTACTTCTTCTGCTGGTGAGCCAGATGAGACTAGTTCTTCTGCAGTGTCAAGGTCATTGGTGATTTTTTGGATTGTTGCTTGAATTAATGCCTCAGAGGAACCAGATTCAATCATGTTTCGTAGTTCTTCTCTCATGTCATTTTCAATTTCTTTCATTAGGAAGTTGTTGTATTCGCCAATTGGTGCTTCTAGGAATTCATAGTTGTCTAGATATGCAGTACCGACTAGTTCGTGTGCTAGTTCAGCATCGCCGTTAGCATATGCTGCTTGTGCTGTAATTAGTAATCTATCAATAGTGTCAAAGTATCCGCCGAGGTTTGCTCCACCTTCACCTGCGTTTGCTTGTAGGTTCTTTACAGTGGTGGTTGCCTCATCTGCTTGTTTCAAAACTGTAGAGATTTTTACAAAGTTGTCGACATCAGATGCGATTGATGATAATTGTGATTGTAATTTTTCAAAGTCACTTGCTCCAAGTGCTTTCAATACGTCTGCGTTTTCTTCTGCAATTTCAACTGCACCGTGTGCAAATGCTACAGTTTCAGCGTATTCCATGTCATTGATGATTGCACCTGTACCGTCAATTGCATCAACATATTCTACTTTGACTAAGTGTAATCTGTCAGCGATACCTGCAAGTGCGAGTGCTTCAGGAGTACCGTCAATTCCGTTGTGCTCCATGACAATTTTCTCTACTTCTTTCTTGGTATCTTTCATTTGTACTTTCAAGTCTGCAATAGATACTCCGTCATTTGCAGAGTCTGAAATTGCCATTGCTTTTTCCATTAATCCATATAGTTGGTCTGCTTTACCTTGACCGATTGATTCGACAACATATGGGTCAAGTGTTCTGTAGTAGTATAGTCCTTCATAGGCATACTTCTTTGCGCCGTATGTGTCATCTTCATTATATTTGATTAGTGCTTCTTCTAATTCTTCAACTGTTTTTAATTCGAAAATATCTAACATGTTTTCTCTAAATACTTCAGAGTACACGCCAAGTTTTGATTTATCATTCTCAATTGCAGTGAGTAATGCTAGTGATGCTGGGTCTTTTGCTTCAACTTTGAATTTTGTTTTAACAATGTCTGCCCATTTGATGTAATCTTTAGCATTATCATTTGCTACTGCGACTTCCATCATAACCATGCCTAGTGTGTAAATTGATTTTTCTTGACATTGAATCCATAATTTTGCTTGTTTGTTATCTCCATCTTGGTAATTTTGTTTTGCTTTATCATAACATTCCAGAATAACTTCATGTGTTGCAGGATCATGTGTTCTTGCTGCACCTGCAAATTCACTCATGTAAATTCCACGAGCCTCTGCTAGAAGTTTTAGTGACTCTTCAGTGGTTTCTGCTTTGTATGCATTACCGAGTGTTTTCTTTACTTTACTCCATTCATCGCCAAGTGCTGCTTCAGCTTCGGCTGCCATTGGAACTAAAAGAAGTGCCATCAATGGTGCGAGTAAAAGTAATTTTTTCAACAAATTTCGAATATGTCATTGGTATATAACACTAAATCTTAATGCACATTCTTAGTCTAGAGTCTTAGAATATGCAATCTACTTAAGTGCAGTTATTTTTTCGACTCGACAATCACGCATGCTTTTGAAAAGTCTTTCAACTCTTTTTTGATTGCATCAATGATGTGAGATTTGGATGTGAGTCCGGAAAAATCAACTAATTTTAATTCATTTAGAAGATAGACTTGAGGAGAAATTTCATAATCAGAAGATAATGATTTTTCCAATCCAGATTCAATTTCAGAGATGTTACCTTTGATTAATTTTGCATCTGTGAGACTTAGTTTTTCTCTACCGTATTTATCAACGACGATTATTGGTTGCTTATTTTTTTTCATCATTAATTTTTTTGTGATGATATTTCCAGTAAATACGAAATAATGATCTGTTTCAAATGCAAGATCGATTTTGTCTTTAGGAATGTCAGAAATTTCTATTGCACGCTCCATTGCTTCATCTTTGGAAAAAATATTTTTTGCAGTTAGGCCGGTATCTAATTCAACATTTCCAAATGCAGTTACACGTAACAATGATTTTTCTGGAATGTAAACACTATCTACAGAAATAGATTCAGGAGTTGATCCTTTCTCAATGAGTATATCGTGAATTTTTTTGTGGAGTTTTGATATTTGTTCAGGATTTGGATTTACAACTGTTTCTTCAAGTTGCTCCTGCATCATAGAAGATGCAACGCCAATTGAAGAAATAACTTCTGCATAATCTGCTTTTTCATATTGTAGTTGTAATTGTTCTGCAACAAAAGGTACAAGAACAGATGCACCACCACCGCCACCAACAAGTTTTACTTTTGATTTTTCAAGTTCAAATTCTTTTATGATTCGAGTGATTTCATTTGTGATATCAAGTGATGCATTTTGGAGTATAGATAATGCAGCTTGTGTACCAGACACACCAAGTTTTTTACCTAAAATTTCTAATGCAAACTTTGCAATTGCAGGATCAGAATATGAATAATCACCTTCAGGTATTCTACCTAATGCATTTGCAGCACAAGTATTTGTTATAGCATATGTTTCATTTTTACATTTTATAGCAACATATTCTTCAACATCATTTGGTTTTGGTTTTACAAAAATAATTTCACCGGTTGATAAATCATCCATTGGTGCATAACAAGAATATTTTAGACCAGCAATGTGTGCACTACGGGGTCCAACACCTACAACAGTATTTGATTTTACTTGAACCATACTTCCACCTGCAACTCCAAGTACGCGTACATCCATTGACCTAATGCAAGTAGGATGATTCTTTATTGTAACATAACGAATCTCAGGTTTTCCATTTTTTATTATACAAATGTTGGTGCTTGTTCCACCAACTTCGACAAATATTCCATTTGTGATTTTTAGATATAGTAATGCTCCTGCAACACTAGCAGCAGGACCAGAAAGTACAGTCAAGATTGGTTTTGTACGAAATGTATCCATACTGGTAACACCGCCATCACCTTTCATTATCATCAACGGAGCAGTAACACCGGTTTCACGAATTGCTTCTTCAACAAAGTTACCTACCTGAACAGTTTTTGGTAGGACACTTGCATTGATTGCGGCAGTTAAAGTTCTAATCTCCAGACCGTAAATTCCAGAAATTTCATGTGACGCAGTAGATGGGATTTCTTGTTTTGTGGCATGTTCCATGATAAACTCTTCATTTGAAGGATCATCAACGCCAAATGCTTCAGTTGCAACTATTACTTTGGCACCATCATCTTTTAGATCCTTAATTGCAGTGGATACCTCAGCGTCAGTAATCAAATGAGATGTATCAAGAAATCTATGAGAGGATTTGATATCGTTATCATGATTTATTTTTGCATCACGTAGGTTTGTACGTTTTATAACATCGCTTTTTTCTGGGCCAACCCCCATTGCTACAATTCCAACTTTAGCAGTATCAGATTCTAACAATGCATTGATTGCTTGAGTAGTGCTATGAGCTATAATTTCAATTTCGTCTAATTCAATTTGAGATTCTTTTAACAAGTCGGATAACACAGAAACTATACCTGCAGATACACCACGTTCAGCAGTATGTGTTGTAGGGATCGTAGAAGTTGATAAGATTTCACCAGTGACAATATCTAACGCTATAGCTTTTGTAAAAGTCCCGCCTACATCAATGCCAATTCTAATCCGTCTGTTGCTCATCTACTTGCGCCCTTGATTTTCTCATTGAAGCGAGGGCTTTTTGTCTCTTTGGTCTTAGAACAAGAACGTAAAGAGATGCTACCAGGTAGACAGATAGTAAGACGATTTGACCAACAGTGGTTTCAAGTGTTGGGTATATTCCAGTCATTGTTGCGACATTGATGTCTAATCTTGGGATAGTACCAAGCATGCTAGTGTATGGGATGTAATCTAATACCTGGAACTCTCGTATTGCGTTTCCTAAGAATGCAATTGACAAGTATGCACCAATACCCATTGTTAATCCAAATAGTGCACGTAGTGGTAGACGTTTTCCAAGTTTTCTAAATCCAAAGTATATTCCAAGTAATGAAACAATGCCGAGAATGAATCCTAATCCAACATAAAATTCCATGTATTTGGCAAAGGAGAACATTGCCTGGTAGAATAGAACAGTTTCAAATCCTTCTCTGTATACAGTAAAGAATGACAGCATTATGAATACAGATGTACCTCCAGCTGCAGATGCTTGGAAGACTTTGGCTTTTACAAATTCCATCCATCGTTTGTGTTCAATCTTATTCAGAATCCAGAAACTCACATAGAATAGAACCGCCGTCGCAGACAATGCCGCTATCGCCTCAATCAGCTCTCTATTAGCACCTGAAATTTCTATAATGTAAGATGCAATAACCCAAGTTACAGCAGTAGCACCTATTGCAAGTCCTATTCCATAATGTACATATTTTTTGAATTTATGATTTCTTGATGCTTCAAGGTATGTAATTATAGCACCTAAAATCAAAACAGCTTCCAATCCTTCTCTAAAGATTATAGAGAAAGATGAGATGAATGCAATCATTGGTGCAACGGTTCCAGTTCCAGAAACAAGACGTTCAGATTCATCTAGAGAACGTTCAATGGAAATAATTGTAGTAGCAATATCTTCAATTGGCACACCGTCGTTAATTTGATTTCTTAATGTTGCAAACTGATATTCAACCTCGAAAGTGAAATCAGGAGCAATTGCTCTTAATGGAATTTCAACATATTCATAACTGTCAAGATATGCACTTCGTGCACTTGCATATGCTGCTTGTGTGTCACCTAGTTCATAGAAAATTTCAGCTGCCATTAATTTTTCACGAATAATATCAATCTCATCTCGAACACTTTGTTTTTCACCTTCAGATGCAGAGCCCATTGGTTTTGTTTCTTTGTTTGCAAATACTTCTGCGATTACTACACCAGATGCTCTCAATTCTGCAACTTTGGCTTCTGCAGTATCCAATCTAGGAATAATTGAGTCAACCAAAAATGATTTGATTACATCAGGATCTTCATAGTTTTTGATCATGGTACGCAATTCTTCACGCATGTCCCATTCTAATGGATATAATAATTCAGCATCAGCAACTTCAATTTCAGGTTCTAAATATTCAAAGTTTTCAAGATATGCTTCTATTCCAAGTTGTTCTGCTTTTTTGTAGTCACCCTCATCTAATGCAATCATTAATTCTGCATATAGCTCTTTTATCACAACATAGTAACTGCTACTATCAGCTCCAATAGTTCCAACAACATCGGTTCCAAGTAAATCTCGTTGAACCCAGATATTAGTAGAAGCAATTGATGCGTATGGATCTTTGTCCTTTATCATTTGAAACATGTCATTAAAAAATGAGTTTAATTCTACTGTTTGACGTTCGTTATATTCAGTTCCAGAATAATATATCTGATTTGCTCTTTCCATAAATCCAGATGCAATCTGATAAGAAAATTCATCACCTTCAGATTCGAAGATTGCATATTGTTCATCTACTATAATCAATAATGCAACTGTGACATTAGGATTGTATTCTTCATCTTCAGGGATTGTCTCAAAAATTTCAACAATTCGGGTAATTTCAGAAGATACTGCAGAAAGATTTTCAGGAGTCAGCTGTCTTGTTTGAAGATCAAGTAACGATATGTGAACTTCATCTGTAAGTTCTTGATCAACTGCTCTTAATTTTTCCAGATTCTTTGAAAAGTGTGTCGAGCCAAATTCTATGAATTTTTTTGTAGAATCAAAGTCTTGATTTTCGAGACTTGATATAGCAAGATTGAGACTTGTTTCAGTAACTTCTACCACAGAGTAATATCTTACTTTACTGTTATCAATTGAATAAGCACTAGGCATTACAAACAACAACAGCGCAATAGCAAATATTGCAAAGATAGATTTCTTCAACAATTGATTACATTTTGAAACCCTATTTTAGGAGAGGTTTCATTCTAACATCATAGAATAAGATAATCTCTAAAGATTTAAAATAAAAACCGAAAAGTACAAAAAACAATTCTCTTAAATTATTTTGTTACAGTATTTAGTTTTTTGAAAATATTTAGTGCAAATTTTGTGTACAAAAAATTAGAAAATTATTTTGATTATTGAAAATGAAGATCATCCCAAATCAAATATTATAAAATCTCAGAGTATAGAAAAAATATTCATATTCTAATAGTAGAGAATAACAATCTAAGTTCAAAACTAGTTTTAATTATTCAAAAAGAAGAAGTCTGTACATGCCGTTAGTGACACAGCATCGTATGCTTTGATCTTAAACCAGAATACATGTCGTCAACTACTGGAATGTTGCTAACGGCGCTTTCCATCTTATTAGAACAAAGTTTTGAAAAGTACATCGAATTTTAATATCTTCCAAGTAACAACTTCGTAATGGCTGAAAAATCACCATATGTTTTAGTTAGCGTCTTCAAAGAAGATGCAAAAGAAGAAGATGTAGCAGCTGCCGCAGGCACAATTGCTACAATCATTGACGACTGGAATGCAAAAGGAAATATGATTTGGAGCGGTTCATTTGACGATAATAAAACCGCAATGTCAGTAATTGAAGGAGACAAAGATACAGCAGAAGATTTCTTCAATAAATACAATGACACATGCAAATCATTTCTTTCATCATACATGTATCAATGGGATGCAATGCCTCTTTTGTCACTAATAGGACAGAAACAAGCATCCTAACAAGTGTGATAATTAATCACAGTATTTTTTTAAATTATTATTATTCCTTGCTTCAATAGGTAATCGATAGTTTTAAGAAATTCATCATCAGAAAGTTTTTCATCAATCCACCATGTGAGAATATCAATAATCCAATATGGAATGTGAGGTTGGGAGAAATTTGAATATTCGTAAGTTCCAAGTAGTCCTTTGTTTCGAAGATATTCAAACGCATCAAATAATAATTGATCAGTAGCTTGTTCATTTATCCACCATCCAACATTTGATTTAATCCATCCAGGAAGCATAATTGTTGAGTCAGTAGTAATCATTTTTCCGTTGTGTTCAATTAATGATTTTGATGTTTTGAGATTTTGTTGAATGTTTGGATAGTTTGGATTAATTTCATACAACTGTTCAAAATATGACAATGATTTTTCATAATTTTTTAATTGTATTAATGCCAGACCAATTTTATTCAAAGCGTTCAGATACAATGGTTCGTGAATTTTATCAACAGCATTCATAACTGCTTTATAATTTTTAATAGCATCACCATACAAACCCATTTCAAAAAATCTTTCAGCATCATTGTTAACCTGAATAATGTTTAAAGCATCAGATTTTGATTCAAGAGGAATATCAGTTTGCTCTACCTGAAAAATTAAATTTTTACTTTGATCAATCTTATCAACGTAAGAAAATTCAATTGAATATTTTCCAGGTAATGATTTGTAATTAAAATTCAAATATGTTTCAAAAAATCCATTTCTAGTTGGTTTAACTTTTAGAACCTCCATAGAAAGATCAGGATTTGTAATCAATATGAAAACAGGATGTCCAGACATGTATACAGTATTTTTTATCTGACCAGAAATTGTCATCATAGTATCCTGATGGCGAAATAACTTTACAGTATTTTTTGAGATTTCAGTAGATTCAAACGGGTACAGAGGATCTAATGGAGAGATTGGGTTTTCAATAATTATTTCATTAGGTCTTTGTTCAGAAAATGCATGAAATCCATAACTTCCATAAATTGTACGGACCAGTTGAACATCAATTTCAGTAATCTTTCTCAAATCAGGGTTTACGTGTGCAGGTGCAAACATTATCGAAGGAGGAGAGTCATCACGTGTTGCAATTTTTCTATTATAGTCATTGTCATCAGTTGTATAATGACCAAGACCAAAGGTATGGCCCATTTCATGCAGAGTAGTTTTTAAAATTCCATCCATCCATTTGTCACCATAGACTGATTGTTGATTTTCATAGTAGATGAAAATTGAATTTCTCATAAACGCTCCAAGTGTTTTGCTAAGTAATGAACCAGAAAATTCAGGATCATCTCTAAACAATATAGTAATTGTACATTCATCACTTACAGATTCATTTTTTCCAATTTTTTTGAATTTCATATCCCAAAATTCTTTATTTGTTGAATCAGATTCCTGTAATTGTGTTTTCCACATGTAAACTGCAAGCTCTGATTGAGAAATCATTTCATTCATTTCAAATTGATCAATTTTATCGCTAATCGATTCAACAGCACAATATGTAGGAATTTCAGTCAGTCTTTGATTGATGGTAGGATATGTGTAATCTAATGCATATGCATAAGGGAAACCTATTGAAATAATTATTGTAAGAGATAGTAATATTATGTAATAATTCATTTAATCAATTACGTATCTTTTTGCTCGTTTCACATGATCATCGTCTAGATGTTTTGCCATCATGATTCCTAACATGTAAGAACGTGCTGCTGCATCATCAGGATTGTTATCAAGAGTTTTTGCATTAATTTCAAAACCATCTGCGGCAATTTTTTTAAAATCAGTCATGATATAGAATTAATCAACTCGTTTTAAGATCTTTCGGTTTTTGAGATATGAAATAAGAAGGTAAATTCCAACAATAATGAAACCAATACTTCCAATAATTACTATTACAGTAGTATTAGTTTGAAAACTAGTTCCAGCATCATATGCAGAATACATTCCAACGAATACAAAAAATATTCCTAAAACTAGATACGTTCTTTGATAAAACAGATTCATCTAAATCGATATAATTTCTAATCGAGAGTTTTCAGTAATAGAATTTTCATCAACATAACCAGAGATCATTTCAAGGACATATTGTGCATTATCAGCAGAAACTCCATTCGATTTACAACTCATTACTTCAAGAGGAGTTATACACGGTGGAACATTTTTCTCTATTGCAACAACAGAGCCTTTTTCATTAAACCAAATAATATCAAGAGGGAATTGCATGTTTTTCATCCACATAGGTCTATTGCCAGGTTCATTAAACACAAACAACATTCCTTTGTCATTGGCAAGAAAACTTTCAGACTCCCACATCAGACCACGCATTCTACGAGGATCAGTATCTGCAATGTAAACTTCAAGAAGTTTATCATCTAATTGTACAGTCCCCATCAAAAAATCAGAATTTGCATCAATTTTTACTTCAGATGGAATTGATACCATGCCAGCCACACCAACAATAACAGCTGCAATTCCAATAGGAATCAAAACTTGAAGTCGTGTTGGCATATACTATATCATATAATATAAAATAAAAACTAAAGCAATTACAAAGATGCTTTGAATTGGTTAATTGATGTAAGTGTCTCATGTGTGTTATGACCGATATCTTTCAAGGTAGTGCCATTGTATTTTTTATCCAAGTATCTACCTGCCAATATCATTGGTGCCCCAACTGCAACAGTTACTCCTGTTGGTTCAGGAATCCACAACATGAGAAATCCCAATTTTTGCATTTT
>CALBOT010000036.1 GCA_937896695.1 uncultured Candidatus Nitrosopelagicus sp.
AAATAAGCTCTGGGGTATCTGACCAGAAATGGTTATTTTAATAGAACCTCCTGAATATATGGTACCGTACCATACGGTATACATGATACAATGTGAATATTGTAACAAAGGTTTTACTGAAAGCCAAAATGGATTAGCTGAGAGAACATTTCATCAGTTATTACATGACCCAGAGATTATTAACAAATAATCTCATTCACTTTTCTTTTTCTATTCCACTTTTTAAATCAGGAATGTAATTTTAGATTTCATAGTATAAACAAAAAAATTAAAAACAATGTCTCAAAAGATAGAGAATTACATGTATTACAATTATTCAATAAAATAAAGACACAATTTCAAAATCAAAATAGATTACATCAAATATATTGAAAAATGTCACCACACATAACGGAATTAATAAATTTGTTTGATAAACTTTCAATTGAAACAAATGTACAATACCATTGTCATCTGAAATTAACTTATGGAATATAATTAAAAAAAATAGATAAAAATTATGATTTTTAGAAATACCCAGTATGTTAATTTATAATTTGTGAGAAAACTAGTGAAAGAATTAAAATGAATTCTTCAGGTTAAGATATTTTTAGAATTTGTGTAGTTGGTGAAATTAAAAATGAGTTGTACATTTCTTAGACGTCTTTTGAAACATCATACTCTTGCATTTTCTGTTTCTTCTTGTTTAAGACAGCAAATATTCCTAATATTGCTGCAATCCAGATTGAGCTGAATATTATATTTGAAAAGCTGACATACATGTAAGGAATGGCATCAGCAAGATTTGCTTGTATGCTCATGGCACGACCATTAATATCCAACATTCCAGTATGATATGCAGCACTATCAGTTGGTACTGCAGCAATCTTTTCTGCACTGATTAACATTGTATCAAGATCAGATTGTATTCTTGAAAAATTAGTAGAATCTGTTGGGAAAATCCAAACAGGGTTACCTGTTTCAGGCAGATTTGCTTTGATGGCGTTAATATCAGCAATAATTGTTTGTGGATTAGATGTTGCCAAAATTCTATCTAAAAGACCAACTGATATGTCAAGAGGATAAACATCATTTGCATAACCAGTAAATGCCATAAAACCACCAATTATAATTATTGCAAATATACCTCCAAGTGCGAGTTTATAGAAATTATTAGCCATTTTTTCTTCCTTTGTTATTTTATGCTTTGTAGATTGTGGTCTTTTATATCTTGTATGAGAGAAACTTAGCCACGCAATGTAAAAGAATCCTATTGCTTGTAAAGCAATTATAGGCACAAATATTGGATTATTTGAAAATATTGCAATGAAAATTCCTAATATCCCATATACGGCAAAAAACATTTCCAGTAAAGTGGTCTTTGAAAATGGCAGATTGTATGCTTTGTCTCTCCAATCATCATCATTTTTAACAATTCCATACTTTGGAGTTCTAAGAAATTCATTCTTTTTTCCAAATACACCATCAAAAACTGCTACCGTATTATTTACAGACATTCCAATAGAATAAACAAGAAGATAAGGTAATGCTTTCGCTTTCGCTTTCCAATCAGTTTTGTACATTTTGTGAATTACGAGAAGATATGCACCAGGTCCCATAGCAAGATATGTTGCAAGTGTTAATGCAGGTAAAAAGCTAACAATGTATAGATTCACGTCAGATGCTAAAAGTATTGGAAGAGTAATAAATTGGATTAGCATTAATGGAAAGACAATGTGTCTAGTAAGCTGAATAAAGGCTTGAAGTTTCGTATCAAAAGCAATTTTTCTTTTAACTAGAATATCTCCAAGTAATTTTACTGCACATTGTATAGAACCTTTAGCCCAGCGGAATTGTTGTCTTTTTGCACCATTCATTTGTACTGGAAGTTCAGCATCAACTACTATGTCTGGTAAAAACAGACATTTCCAACCCTTCATTTGAGCCCTATAACTAAGATCTAAATCTTCAACAAGAGTAGCAGTATGCCAACCACCTGCATCATCGATACACTCCTTTCTCCAGATACCAGCAGTACCATTAAAATTCATAAAAAGTTTAGAATTACTCTTTGCCTTTTGTTCTACCAAAAAATGAAAATCAAGATTTAATGCTTGAGCTTGAGTAAGGGCAGAATAATTTTCATTGATATGTCCCCATCTACATTGAACAAGACCGATGTTTGATTTTGCAAAATGTGGCATTGCTTTTTTCAAATACCAATTTGGAGGAATGAAATCAGCATCAAAAATTGCAACAAATTCACTATCAGTAGATTTCATTGCATGTTTTAAGGCACCAGCCTTGTATCCATTTCTTGTTCCTCTACGAATGTGTTCAATATCAAATCCTAAATTTTGATATTTTTTTACAGTGTTTGACATTGTTGTAACAGTATCATCATCAGAATCATCTAAAACCATAATACGCATTTTATCTTTAGGGTAATCTTGCTGACATACAGCATCAACTAATCTAGTTGCAACGTATTTTTCATTATAAATTGGAAGTTGAATTGTAATTGTGGGTTCTCCTACCTCTATGACAGAATTTTTGTCTTTTCTATGACTTGATAAAAAAGCCAAATAGTAGAAGTTACAAGTATAGCCAATAATCAAAATTGCACAAAATATGAAGATCTGAAATACAAATTGAGTAAACGGATTACCTTCCAATATCTATCAATTTAGAATTTGCTCGGTGGTATATATCTGAAATCAAGAATATTACTTTTGTTCAAAGATTTTGATGGCTTTTGGAGGACAAACACCCTCACATGCAAGACAAAATATACAATCAGGTTCTTTCGACATCAAAGGTTTCTTATCAGATGCAGGATGTCCTGAAAATTCACCCCACTCATAAACACCAACAGGACATGCGTCAATACATGCACCATCAGCTACACAAATATCAAAATCAACAGAAACAAATTCACCCCAAACACCAAGAGTTTGATTTTCAGTTCCTATTCGTCCCCAAGTCTTAATCTCATGACCAGTCTCAGCTTCAAATGATGGAGATTGTTTCATTTTAGACTTATAATCAATATCAATTGGACCAGGTTTTGCACCATCATATACTTCAGCAGATGATTCATCAAGTTCTTCAATTTCTTCTTCAGCTGCAGCTTTTGGTTTTGGTTTTGCATTAAGAACAATCATTGCTAATGGTGTTAATTCTTCTAAACGTTTGATTGATTCTTTTTCAGAAATCTTTTCGGTTTTCATTAATGCGGCACGGAATT
>CALBOT010000037.1 GCA_937896695.1 uncultured Candidatus Nitrosopelagicus sp.
AAATAATTTTGAACCAGAACCACAAAAAGAAGAACTTGCATCAAAAGAACCCACAATAGAAGAAAAATTCATTGAACATGTCGAAACAGATCGTTCAACTACAAAGAAATCAAGTAAAGGGAAAATTGTTGGAATCATAATAGGAATTATTGCAGTAATTGCAATTGGCAGTGGTGCAGTATACATGGGAAGTAATTCAGATTTATTTTTGATGGAAACAGAGATTGAAGAAAGAATGACATGCCAGGATGATGTATTACTTGTGTCAACTACAAAAATTCCTAATTTCCCAGAAGCAGGAAAAGATTTGCAGCATTATCTAGACAGATATGATAATGAACCAAACTACAAAGATTGGTTTGACAGGAATTTTCCAGGTCAAACAGTTAGAGAAGCGGTTTGTTAAATTTCAATAGCTAGCTATATCTTTTCTTCCAGATATCGGTAAATATTGCAAAAATTTGAGATAAATTCAGAATTCCGGCCTACAGGAGATCAACCTCAAGCGATTGAAGAACTTGTAAAAGGTTCCAAAACAAAAATGAATCAGACGTTACTAGGGGTCACGGGTAGTGGAAAGACATTCACAGTAGCAAATGTAATTGCAAATACTGGAAAAAATGCATTAATCATTTCTCACAACAAGACGTTAGCAGCACAACTTTATGCAGAATTAAAACAATTTTTCCCAAAAAATAATGTAGGTTATTTTGTTAGCTATTATGATTATTATCAACCAGAAAGTTACATGCCACAAACAGATACGTACATAGAAAAAGATACCCAGATAAATGAAAAAATTGAAAAAATGAGATTAGAAGCAACTGCAATGCTTCTATCAGGAGAACCAACCATCATAGTATCAACTGTATCATGTATCTATTCACTAGGTTCACCAAAAGAATGGGAAGATATGGCAATTACATTAAAGAGAAATCAAGAAATAGCACGAAATGAAATTATTAAAAAATTAATCAATGCAAGATATGAAAGAAATGATGTTGAATTAATTCCGGGAAATTTTAGAGTTAAAGGAGATACGATAGATGTCATACCTGCATATTCTCAAGATATTGTGAGAATTTCATTATTTGGAGATGAGATTGAAAGAATAACAATTTTAGATAATGTTTCATTAGATATCAAAAAACAAGTGAAATCTTTCAAAATTTTTCCTGCAAAACACTATCTTATTGCAAAGGATATCCGCGATAATGCTGTAAAATCAATTAAGATTGAATTAAAAGACAGACTAAGCAGATTACCAGAATTAGAAAGACAGAGACTAGAAATGAGAACAAAATACGATTTAGAGATGATAGAAGAACTAGGATACTGTTCAGGAATTGAAAATTATTCACGACATTTTGATGGAAGAAATGAGGGAGAACCAGCATTTTGTCTTTTAGATTTTTACGGAAAAGAATTCTTGCTTGTTATTGACGAATCACATGTAACACTTCCACAATTACATGGAATGTACAAGGGAGATTACTCTAGAAAGAAATCACTAATAGATTATGGATTTAGACTGCCAAGTGCATTTGATAACAGACCATTAAAATTCGAAGAATTTGAAAAGAGACTCAATGATGTAATTTTTGTTTCAGCAACACCAGGAGATTATGAAAAGAAAAGATCAAAACAGATTGTAGAACAGTTGGTTAGACCTACAGGATTAATCGACCCAACAGTGGAAATAAGAAAATCTCAAGGACAAATGGATGATTTGATAAAAGAAGTTTCAAAGAGAGCTAAAAAAAATGAACGGACTTTGGTTACAACATTAACCAAGAGAATGGCAGAAGATTTAGCAGAATATCTATCCAAAAAAGAAATCAGAGTAAGGTATCTACATTCAGAGATAGAGGGATTACAAAGAACAGAATTAATCAGACAGTTAAGATTAGGAGAATTTGATGTACTGGTAGGTATAAATCTGCTAAGAGAAGGATTAGACATACCAGAAGTATCATTAGTAGCAATTTTAGATGCGGATAAGGAAGGATTTTTGAGAAATAACACAAGCTTAATCCAAACTTTTGGAAGAGCTGCAAGAAATTCAGAAGGTAAAGTTATCATGTATGCAGACAACATTACAAAATCAATGAAATCTGCAATTGCAGAAACAGAAAGAAGACGACAAAAACAGATAGAATATAACAATGAGAACAAAATCACACCTAAAACAATCATAAAATCAATACCTGAACAAGAAATAGAATTAGATGATATCAAAAATAAATCAAAGACAGACTTGGGTAAACAAAAAATTGAAATTGAAATGAAAATGAAAGTGTTTGCAGAAGATCTAGATTTCGAGAATGCGATAAAATGTAGAGATAAAATAAAAAGAATTGAAAAGGAATTAGAAAAAGATGGAACAAAATGAATTAAAAGTTAGGGGCGCACGTCACCATAATTTAAAAAATATCGATGTTAACATTCCAAAAAATAAAATCATTGTAATAAGTGGATTGTCAGGTTCGGGAAAGTCTACACTTGCATTTGATACAATTTATGCAGAAGGGCAAAGACGCTATGTCGAATCACTTTCTGCATATGCAAGACAGTTTTTAGAAATGATGGACAAACCAGATGTTGATTCTATAGATGGATTATCACCTGCAATTTCAATTCAACAAAAAACAACTAGTAAAAATCCACGTTCGACAGTGGGGACAACTACAGAAATTTATGATTATATGAGATTACTATTTGCAAGGATTGGAATTCCACATTGTACAAATTGTGGAAGAAAAATTTCAACTCAATCAATTGAATCAATTACAGATTCAGTGATAAAAGAATTTTCGCAAAAAAAAGTTCTTGTTTTGGCCCCATTAATTCAAAGAAAAAAGGGAACATATGAGAAATTATTTGAACAAATGAAAAAAGATGGATATTCAAGAGCTAGAGTAGATGGAGAAATAATTTTACTGGAAGATGAATTTCCAAAACTAGACAGACAAAAATGGCATAATATTGAGATTGTAGTAGATAGAATAATAGCAACAAAATCTGACAAAAGTAGAATTTTTGAAGGTATTCAGACTGCATTAAAGGCTGCAAAAGGTTCAGTGTTAGTTTCATCAGAAAAAAA
>CALBOT010000038.1 GCA_937896695.1 uncultured Candidatus Nitrosopelagicus sp.
CCAGGAAATGCATAATTTTCTAAAACCACTTGATGTATAATTCCTGCACCTGGATTCCAAAATCCAGCACCATACTTGCTAGATGCAGTTTCAAGAAATTTATACACTTCATTATTTTCATACATTGCTAATTTTGTGTCAGATTTTCCTTCAGTTCGTGCTTGTATTAGATGATCACAATGAACTGTTGTAGGCAATGTAACAGATTTCAAACCAGCCTGCATAAACTGTAACATGACCATTTGACCAGTAACATCTTGTAGAGCAACGCGGTCAGGTCTAAGAAAAACATAATTCTTTTTTTCATCTAACAGTTTATCTAGAAATTCTTCTTCAAGGTGTCCTGCAAGAATTTTTTCAGTAAGAGTGAGAGGTCTTTTTAGTGTATTTCGAAATTTTATGATATTTTTTTCAGATTTTTCATATACATTTTTTACAAATTCAGGGGTAGTTTCTATCTCTGTTTTAGACAATATTTTACAATGAAATTTTCAGTTTATAAACGGTCAGTGATAAAAAATTTAGAATTTTAACATACAGTTATAAGAGAAAATAGATTATTTGGTTTGTGTTTTTAGCATTAAAATACAAAATTACAAGGAGATGTGGAATTCATGGTTAAGAAAGGTTTTCCAAAATTTGGCATGTCACAAGCAGGGGCTTATGTTACAGCATTAAAAAATTATAATTTACCAGACTTTATTCTAAAATTAGTTGCTAAAGATACAAACTCCGAGCTACTAGAAAGAGGACGAATTGACGATAGATTACAAAGTATGAATGATGATGCATTAGAGCTATTAAACAGAATTTTTGTTGATTGTGAAGAAGATAAAAAAGGAAAATATGCACAGTATAGATTTTTTGCATATGTTTCTAGCATGTATCACAAATGTGAAGTTTTGATTAACGAAAGTATTCCAGGAAAATCTGGTAAAGAACACAAAGTTCCAATTGCAATTAAAAGTAATGGAATGTACATGGCAATTGCATTTAACAAAGCAACTGGAAATGCAATAAATAAAAAAGATGTAGAAAAATTCTATCAAATTGCCGATGATGTGAAAAGCGGAGAACATGGAACCCAACTTATTGATGCAATTTATGGTTCATCTGTTGGTTTCAAAGGAGATGCATTAATCGAATTAGAAGATTTGAGTAAATCAAGAAAAGATGATGCAGAAAATAAACTAGAATTTAAAACTGCAAATTTTGAAAATAGAATTTATTCTGTTGTAAAGTGTTAGAAATCTATTTTGGATATATCCATTGAAAGAAATTTTGGTTTATTTTCAGTAATTTCATAATTCTCGTCATATTGAATAAAAGGTAAGTCATTGAAGAGATGTTGTGTTTGTAATTCATGAACATCTTCAATGTAACGTTTATGTTTTTTCTGTCTCAACATTTCATGTAAAATTTCATGACATACAGTAGTACAATTTTTTTCTGCAAGGAATAATTCATCATAACCATTTTTTGGTTTTTGCCACAACGCCATACCAAAGTTTTCTGCATGAAAACCTTCACATGTGCAATCAGTCCATAAAGGTCTAAAATGTGTTAGATAGAAATGATAGATTTCTTCTCCACGTTGACGGTGATCATCTAACAAAGTATGAGAATCAAGTTTTTGGAGAATACTACGTGGTTCAGTAATCATTTCGTCACATCGGATTTCATACGTTACTGAAAAATTTTCTTCTATCCATTTTTTAAAAAATTTTGCCATAGACTTTACATATTCGAATTCTTTTTTACGATGCGGCAAATCTTCTTCTTTAATTACAAAAATAAAATGTAAGATCATTTTAACAAAAAGAATAGTGATTAGGTTTGACCTTCTATACCCATTAGAGTTAGGGTTGATCTAATCTTTTCTATTTTTCTAATCTTCCAAGTAATTGTTTCACGTAATGCTTCGACTGTTGACGATTCAATTTTTGCCAAGATGTCATAAGCACCGAATGTACCGTGAACTTCAATTACTCCTTCTAGATTTTTCAACTGAGAGATAATAGCTTCCTCAGAACCAAGCTCACAGTTAATGAGTACATATGCTGTTGCCATAGAAAAACTACAACGTTCATGTATATCAATTATCCTATTAGGAAGATTATTTATCAGATAATTTTAAAATGGTTTTCCAAATATTTGGAGGTACAGGCATAAAGGATAATCTCATTATTCTCAATAATTCCCAATTTTTGAAACTTTTTTGAAGTTTCATTTCATCAAGAGTAACAGGAGTTTTAAACAATTTTTTAAATTTCACATCTACAACAATGAATCTCTCATTGTCTTCTTTTGGATTAGGATAAGGATTGGACGTAATGGTCATTATGCCAACCGCTTGTCTTTCAGTGCCAGTATGATAGTAGATTATTTCATCACCTTTTTTTGCATCTCGCATAAACTTTAGTGCTTGATTGTTATGAATTCCATCCCAAACAGTTGTCTTGTCCTTTTTTAGATCAAGAATATGATATCCTCTTGGTCCACTTGGTTCTTGTTTTGCAAGCCAATAATTTACCATTTCAATCAAAATTAATTTTAAAAATGCACATTTAAAATTTTAAAAAATGTTCCCCGGTCCTGACTCGCAAAAAATCATTGGTTTTAGCCAAATCCTCATTTCAGATCTGAAACCGGGGTTGCCCTATTGTCGCAAACCTGGGTGAATTAGAAATCATTGTAATCCGTACGATCTCGTCATCCTAATCCGTCTGAATGCGTGCTCTTTGGGCATTACCTAATTTCAATTAGTCAAATATTAATCCAGATAATTTTATTTCAAAGCCTGCCACAGAAGTTCTAATTCTGAAATTTTCTAATATATTAGAATCAATTTCTCCAATTTCACCAATTTTGTTGTCATTAACAAAAATATCTGCATGTCTACCTTTAGCAAATAATTCTTGGTTTTGAGAAGTTTTTGTTTGTGAAATTATTTTAAAATTAGTTTTAAGAAGTGATTGCATTATTGCTTTAATTTCAGAATAATTTGTATCCTTGTATGCAATAACAGCTGCTAGATTAATTGATTCATGAATAGGTTTTCCTTTGGAGAATACAACACCGGTTTCAAATAATTTTTGTGGATATGATTCATGAATATTTTTTGAGAGATTATCTAATAAACTAGGTAGAAGAGAATCACGAAGAATTGTATGTTCTTGACTCTTTGAATCCAATACGGAAATTATTTCAGATGAGTTTCTTTTTGTCATTTCATACAGAACTTTTTTACTTGTAAGACTCGAGTTCATCACTTCAAGAAATCCAAGACCGACAGCGGTTTGGCTAAGTAATTTTGTTTTGATTGTCACATCATTTTTTTGGCCAATTGTTGTGGATGGAGATAATTTTGGTTCAATATTTGCAATTCCATATCCAAGAGCAATTTCTTCTGTTAAATCCATTGGACTAAAAATATCAAATCGATATCTTGGAATAGTACACTTAATTTTTTTACCTTTTACTGACGCATCTAATCTACATTTTTTTAAACAAGTTACCATGTTTGATAGACTCATTTCTATTCCAATTATTTCAGAAGTAAATTTTGGGTCATAAATCATAATTTTTTCTTTTAATCCAGGTGTCGAGTTTTTATTTCCAGAAATTTTTAGTTCATTAAATTCAAATCCGGCCGTTTGCAGAATTGATATTACAACAGAAAGCATGTCTTCAGCGGCGTCTTTATCAATACTGGTAACTTCAATCAGAATATTTTTGGTCTTTGATGTAACAGTTGTTAATGCAGAATTGATTATTGGTGGAAAAGAGATTGTATTTTCTTCTGAATCAAATATTATAGGTACATTTTTTGCATCTTCTATTACTGAACCATAATTTTGACCGACTTCAGTATTAGCTAAAATTTCATCAATTGACTGTTCAGTGCTACTATTTAGAGGGATGAATTTATGATCTCGTGAAACAGTTGTGTAAGTTAAAGGAAATGATATCTTATCAGCATCATGTAACCCAATGGAAGATTTTTTTCGTTTTCGACCAATTCCAAAATGAAGATCTTCTTGCATGTTCATTAATTGTTTGATTGCGATATCGTCCAATTTCCCATTTGTTGCAATAATTCCAGTAACGTATGGTCGAACTTTTGTTACGCTAGATTCGACTTTTATTGCAAATTTACCTTTTTTCTTGATACTTGTTTTCTGTATTCCTTTTTTTATTCCAAGTAAACCTTGTAGACCAGTCGCAATTCCATAATCAGTAGAGTAATCAGGTCGGTTTGGACTATATTCAATTCTAATTTCATCACCAATCTCAGACTCAATATCTAAACCAAGAAATGGCAATACATCGAGAATCTGTTTTCTTGTGGCATTACCAGAAACTAATTTTCTAATTCTATTGATATTTAATTCAACAACAGGCAATTATGTACTCCTTAACCAACTTAGATTGTTGTTGTAAAATTCCCTTACATCATCCAGTTCATATTTTAACATTGCAATTCTTTCGATTCCTCCTCCCCAAGCTAATACAGGTTTATCAATTCCTAGCGGTTTTGTTACTTCTGGTCTAAATATCCCCATTCCAAAGAGTTCAATCCATTTTCCTAATTTTTCATTGTAGACCATTGTTTGTAAAGATGGTTCAGTATATGGAAAAAATGTTGGCCAAAATTTAATTTTTGTTAATCCTAATTTTTTATAAAATTCTTTTTGAATTCCCATCAAATCACGAAGTGTCGTATTATTTCCAATTACTATTCCTTCAATTTGATTAAATTCAACTAGATGTTTGTAACTAACCTTTTCATTTCTGAATACTCTGCCAACGGAAAAGATTCTTGCATTTTCAGGTTTTTGTTCTGCCAGATGTTTTATGGTTACACAAGTTGTATGTGTTCGTAAAACCATTTTTTGTGATTCAGATAACGTCCAATCATATTTCCAATTTTTTTTATGAGAGGATGACACATTTTTTATTTGTGAAGGTGATGCTGGATTTTTTGATTCTAATTTTTCTAAATAAAATGTATCTTGAAGTTCTCTTGCAGGATGATCTTGTGGAGTAAACAGTGCATCAAAATTCCAGAAACTTGATTGCGTCATATTTCCTAAAATTTCAGAAAAACCAAGATTGACAAATATTTCACGTATTTCATCAATAGTATCTTGTAATGGATGTGTTCTAGCTGCAAACACAGAAGGTACATCTGCTTCAACGTCAATTGCACCACTCGAGGACATACTTGTGTCAAGGGATAATGCAGCATCAGTTAATGATATGGTTTTTGATTTCTCCGTGTTTTGCACAATATAATTTGGTCTAGAAAGTAGAATTTTCATTGCCAAGGGATTTGTAATTTCTTCTTGTGAGATAGTTTTTTCACCAATGAAAGAAAGAAGTTTTTCTTCAGGAGTTTCTATTGGTTTTTCTTTTATTGATACTGACGAATCAGAATTGCTTTTTTCAATATTTATCCAAGCATTTTTTTTAGCATTTGCAATTGCAACGTTGAATTCTGCACCAGATAATACAGAACGTATTTCTTCAAATGTTTTTGGTTTATCTTTTAGCATGTTAATCAGTTTTCTCTCAGGTAGACCATTTTTGAAAGAATCAAGACCATTAGGACCTAAAGAGAAAGTTATTTTTTCGGATTCATTAACTAATGCAAGATCTTTTAGGCGTAACCATTCAATCCCTCTACGAATTTGATCAATTGAAAGTTCAGTATTTTTTGATAGTTGCTCAGGAGTTTGATTAGGAGTTTTTTGTAATGTCTCTAAAATTTTTTTTTCGATATCATGAAAAACTTGTGACACAGTACAACGTCCCAAAAAGACTTTTTAAAGCTTAACCTAAGTCAAACTTGAATGTCATCAAATGAGTTTATTGTAACACCATGGAACGTTGAAGGGGACATAGATTATGATAAATTAACTAAACAGTTTGGTACTCAAAAGATTTCATCTGAAATTCTATCAAAAATAAAGAAAATCACAGGAGAGGATCATTTCATGTTGAGAAGAGGAATTTTCTTTTCACATAGAGATCTAAATCTAATTTTGAATAATTTTGAAAAAAACAAAAAATTTTTCTTGTATACCGGAAGAGGTCCTTCAGGTAATACGCATATAGGTCATTTAGTTCCATGGGTTTTTGCAAGATGGTTGCAAGAAAAATTTGATGTGAATCTCTATTTTCAATTAACAGATGATGAAAAATTTTACACAAAAGCTGACTTGACATTAGAAGATACGAATAACTTTGCATTAGAAAATGCACTAGACTTTATTGCACTTGGATTTAATCCAGAAAAAACAAAAATCATTATCAATACTCGAAATATTAAAAAACTCTATCCAATTGCAGCTCAAGTTGCAAAAAAAATTAACTTTTCAAATACGAAAGCTGTGTTTGGTTTTACAAATGACACCAACGTGGGCATGATTTTCTATACATCTTTACAATCAGCCCCATGTTTCATAGAAGATTTACCAGTATTGATTCCACTTGGAGTAGATCAAGATCCTCATTTCAGAATTACTCGAGACGTTGCACCAAAAATAAACAAACCAAAACCTGCACTGATACACAATATTATGATTCCATCGTTGACAGGACCTGGAGGCAAGATGTCCGCTTCTGATGAAAAATCAACCATCTATACAACAGATTCACCAGAAGTAGTAAAAAAGAAGATTAACAAATATGGATTTTCAGGTGGCCAAGTGGATATTGAAAAACATAGAGAACTCGGGGGAAATCCAGATATCGATGTATCTTTTCAATATTTGAGAATATTTTTTGAACCAGATGATGAAAAATTAAAGAAAATTTATGAAGATTATAAATCAGGTAAAATGTTAACAGGAGAATTAAAGGCAATTTTAATTGAAAAAATTAATGCATTTCTAAAAATACATCAACAAAAACGAGAAGAGGCAAAAAAGAATTTATCAAAATTCTTACTATCAAATGAATAGAATTCAAATTGTTACAGAGGACAAGTATGAAGCTCAAAAGCTAGCCAGCTTAATTTTTGTAAAAGAAGGTAACGAGACATTCATTACGGAAATAATTGATGTTTTTGACACAGAAATTGTGATTTCTATAAAAGATAAATCAGTACATAGTGTGGTGTTAAAAGATAAAGATCAAGTTGAAAAATTTACAGATTTTATGCAATCAATTATTGAAAAAAAATCAAAAATAATCGGTACCTTAACCAATGAAGAATTAGTTGAAATTGCCAAAGAAAATCTAAACTAGTGATTTATCCATTTCAAGGCCCAATATTTCCTGAACCTTCAAAAAATATAGTTGAGTAGAATAAGGCATTTGTGCCAAATTATTTTCAACTGCAATCATGAAATATCGAACTGCTCTTTTTGAAATATCAAGATTGAATTTCATTGGTAGAATTGGATCTTGTTTTACATTGATTTTATCTTGTAGCCAAGAAGGAGCCATCTCCTTTGTATCAGAGATGATTTTTTCGTACCAAAAAGAGAGATGTTCTGGTTGTAATCCTTTTTGAAGTTCCTGGACATCATTTTGTAATTTTTGTAATAATGGGGAGATTATTGACATTGCCAAATATCAGGATTTTTTGTTTTATCGGGATTACTCAATTTATGAACAGTGATTAGTCAACTAAGATGTTTCCAGAACTATCGATTTCAGAATTTCGTATTCGTGTGGATGATATTTTGTTTCCGTCTGATGCCAATTTCATCGGTATAGTAATGATTTCAACAGGAGGTAAATTTTGATCTTTACGTAAAGTATTCAAAATATCTCCTTTTTTGCTGGTTTCTTCACTAGCCACCAAAGCATCAACATTACCTTCAATTACTGCAGGACCAA
>CALBOT010000039.1 GCA_937896695.1 uncultured Candidatus Nitrosopelagicus sp.
AGAATGGAAATACTATATCAGCTCCAAATGCAGTTGATTCAATAACCGTCCAAGATACATAATCTTGTAAAGCTGAATTGAATTGTATCTTACAAGTTGCTAATTCTGTATAATATTCTTCTTTTGTCAATCCTGTTAATAATTTAAATCTTGGTTGTTCTTCAGCTAATTTTTCTAATGCATCAATTACACCTGGCAACATTGATTTGAATTTTTTACCTGATGTGGTTACATGCCACTCATAATCTGGATGATTATTTAAAAATGCTTCTGCAACTTTCATCATAAAGAAAGGATTCTTTTCTTTATCCAATCTAGATGAATATACAATTACATTTTTCTTTTTATACTCTCCTGCAGGAAGTTTTGCCAATGTTGCTTCTTTATGAATTGGCAACGATACAACATGTATTGGAGCTTCAAATCCAGCCGTTCTTAATTGTTCTTTATGAATAGAACTACCAACAAATATACCTGTTAATCTTTTATCTAATCCTAATTCATATGGTCTCATCCAATCTCTCATAGGATATGTAAAATCATATTCATCAACTGATTGCGCATGTAACATTGTATATACCTTTACATTCTTATATCCATACAGGTCTAATGCATACCATATGGCTTCGACTCCTGGTGTCCAATAGTCTTGTAAGAATATTATATCACCGTCTTGAACTTTGTCATCATACAGCATTTGTAAGAAGTTTTGACATTGAGATAAACTATATTTACCTCTACCAATTGCATCCAAAACAGCTCCAACTTTAATTTCACAATCAGGATCAAACTCTCCTTCTACATCAATAAAGTTTAACTTATCATCATATTTTTCAAATGTTTTCGGCATCCATTCTTTACATAACTGATATGTATACCTTGCTTTCAATGGCTCCAGGCCAAAATAAAATAAATTTCTTTTCATAATTTTAATCTTTTGTTCTATCAAATTTATAATCATCTGGATTAATTTCCATTAGATTGCATTTCATTATCTGATGTACTCTATACCAACCTGCATCAATTGATAACGTATCAGTCTTTTTAAGTTTTGCAACATGAACATCTGATATTCTATAAATAACATGAGCTCTATTAAAAATAGACATTGGAATCTTTTCCATAGTTTTTTCATTAGCTTCGATTGTAACAAATTGCTTTGTATCTAATATTCTATGAATTTCATCCCAATTACCATGAACACATGCCATTTCAACATATTCAATTGTAAAATAGATATGTGGATAATCTTTATAGTTTTTAGGAACTTGTCCTCTAACAAATACCGTTTCTATATCAGATAATCTACCTTCTACTTCTTTTCCATACCAATAACTTTTTCCGTACATAACTTTTTTATTTTAATTTAATATAGTAAATTTTTTGCAAACGACCAAATGATTTATTATTTATTTTTCAACAAATCCTTATTTGGATTAACTATATCGTCCAATTCTTTTAACCTTTTTACTGAGACGCTTAGATCATTATATAATTTATCAAATCTTCTATCTGTAGATGAAATGACACCATTAATACGATCAAATAAATCTCTACGCATATCCTCAATATTACGATTAATTTGTTCATGCAAATCAACCATTTCTAATTTTAAAGTATCAAGCTCTTCAGCTTTTCTGTTCAACCTAACCAGATTAATACCTGCACCTATAATAGCCACAAATAATAATGTAATTAGCACTGTTATAAATATTTCCATAATTTTTCTCCTTTTATTTTAATTTTAACCGAATGCAAAAAACTTACCTAAATTATTATTCTCAGGGATCCTTCCCCATTTCATTGCTCCATAAAAATCATTTAACTTATTAGCAAATGCTGATTTGAAGACTTTATCATAATTAATATGGCTTTGTACAAACTTAACTATCGGTTCTGGATCTTCAAATCCTTTCATAGCCATTGTATCTAATCCCATATTATTAGTTTTAAGATATGTCCATTTTATTTTTTCTCCGTTAATTATTTCTCTAACAGTTCTGACTTTCAAATGTTTTAACATATCATTATAATTTAAAGCAGACTTAACATGTACAGGTGTACCTTTTATTCGCGCTGCAAATATGTCATCTCCTTTTCTTGTATACTTTCTAACGTTCTTAACACCAATTGGAAACATGACATCAATCAATGGCAATGTTTTCATATGTTCTTTGAAGTTAAGAATTTTATCATCAAGATCTTCTTTTGTAATATCATTAAGAATATCTTCTAATACCTCTGCCATAAATTTTCTAAAAGCTGGAGGGAAGGAAGACCTTACAACATCTAATCCTTTCACATCAAGTTTTGATACTGTATGGCCTTCTACGTTAATAATCCATTGCGCATACCTTTTCTTTGCAATCCATAATCCAGCTTTTGCAACATTTTCTTGTTTGATATCAAATCTATGTTTATCTACATTATGAAATCGTTTACCGTAAATATCATATGATCTATTAATAAAGTCTTGAACTTCATCAGCTATTTCAATAGTTTTATCTGCCATCCATGCTTCATCTGTAATATCATATTTAGGATACCTATGTTCTATTAATGGCAATGATGAAAAGAAAGTTGAATCTGTATCAGTATAAATACAATAATCTTTTTTCTTTCCTAACTCTCTTGTATAAAATTTATTACCAATATCTGCTGTAAACTTAATTAATTGTTGACCTGTACTTGTAATAGCTACTGCATTATCTGGATCATTAAATCTAAATGTTGGATTACCTAATACCCCATAAAATGAATTCAAAAGAATTTTAGTTACTAACTGCAGTCTATCAAAATATTCTGCTTTAGCTTCATCGCCTTCTTTTTCATATTTTTTTCTTAAGTTTTTATATTCAACTCTTTCTGCAAACCATTTTTCTAGAATAGATGGAATAAAACCTTTTTCTTGAGTATTATATACAACTCCATTAGCAGCCACCGAGTATTTATTTTCTTCTAACCAAGATCTTAATTTATCAGGAGAGTCCCATTCTCTTTCTTCTGATCTATATGTCATTGGAACATTCTTAATAAATTTATGTCCGTCAAAATCTTCTATAACTTCTTGTTTAGTTTCTGGAGATATGTTAAGTGTCATAATGATACTAGGATATAGAGATGTTAAATCAAGGTCATATACCCATTTATAACGACCTGGATTAGGTGCCTTAACAAATGCTCCTAACAAATCTTGTCTTTTAATATCTTCTTGTTTTGGTTTATTAGGTGCAATGATACCTAAACGTTTCATATATGTTAATGATGCACCATCTAAATATCTTGTTGAAAAATATACATCTTCATATGGAACATGACCTTTATGACATATACCACGAGCTAAATCTAACAATTTCATTTTTTGATCTATCTCCCATACAAGATCAACATCATTCATATTATAATCAATATAACCTTGAATATCATTTTTTAATAAATCATCTAATGTTCCTTCATACTTCATCTTACCTTTACCTAATTCTTTCTGTGATATAGCTTCAAGTGAATAACTTGATTCTTCATTATAAGTAAAGTTTTTATACAAGGCCATATAATCTAAACATGATACTCCTGATATTCTATATCTATTTCTGTGTTTCAACCATATCACATCATTTATAGGAGATAGGCCTCTAGCTTGTTTTTCTCCTATTATTCTAACCATTCTATTGTACAAATATGGAATATCAAAAAAGTCTATATTCCAACCAGTTATAATAGTTGGCATAATCTCTTGATACTTAACTAAAAATCTAGATAACAATATTCTTTCATCT
>CALBOT010000040.1 GCA_937896695.1 uncultured Candidatus Nitrosopelagicus sp.
CGAATTTAGAATTGGTTATTTTGTCACTTCGCTAATGGCTATTTTCTTTTTGGGATTAGGCACTCTGGTATTTTTTGGTTCGGGAGAGTCACTGCCGAATAACAATTCTATGTTTGCCCATAAAATAGTCACAATGTTTGCTGATACCATAGGTCAATGGAGCTATATCATAATTGCAGCATCTGCCTTTAGTGTCATGTTTGGAACAATACTTGCAGTTTTTGATGGATATTCTCGTTCGTTTCAGAAAATTATTCAATTATTGCGGAAAAAGGAATCTGATGATTCACGGAAAACATATGTTGTAATAGTTTCCATTCTTGCCATCGGTTCTATCTTAATAATTATACAATTTGGTGATAAACTAAAAGAATTGGTAGATTTTGCAACTACTTTGTCATTTCTTGTTGCTCCAATAATTGCAGTATTAAATCATAAATTGGTAATTGGTAAGTTTCTGCCTAAAGACACTCAACCTTCTATGTGGATAAAGGGTCTTAGTATATGTGGTATTGTATTTCTAACTGGTTTTGCACTATTTTTCATATATACAAAATTTTTCTAGAATCATCACACAACTTATAGATATTCTTGTGATACTAAGTAATTATGGTAAAAAGTAATTATGAAATTTTAGGTATATCTGAAGGTGCTTCAAGAAATGAGATTCGTAGTGCATTTAGAAATCTTGCATTAACTCACCATGCAGATAGGGGTGGACAAGATGAAGAATTCATAATAATTAAACAAGCATTTGAAGATCTCAAAGTTGGAAAAAAATACCCTGATTCACTAGACGAAAAAAAACGTAAATCAAAATTCTTTTGGGGAACTGATGAAGAAGAACGTCTTCGACAAAATACTTTGTTATCAAATGATATTGCAAAAGAAGTTAAGGTTGCACAGGAATGGCTTGATGCATTAAATAGAACTGATGCAACAGGAACAAGATTATTCGGTTCAAATGAATTGGGACAGATAGAAATTGAAAGAAAGCCTACCGGAGCTCTATCAATAAAAGGAAAATTTTGGGCTGGAAAAATATCTTATCCAAATCATGTTTTCATGTGGGGTAGTATGACAAGTCCGTACTTTTTAGATACTAATGATTCTAAAACCTTGATTCATCTAACACAAGGGACTTTCAAATTAATGGACCCATTAGAAAATGGCTATAATATTGAGAATGGTTCTCACATCATTGTAGATAATGGGGATATTGTATGTGGTAATGTTAATGGAATCCGCCAGCAAGTACCACATCCAACAGGCCGTGTTGGTATGTCTATAATAAAAGAACATTTCACCAAATTGGAAGCTCCTAATGGCAAAATCATTGCAGGTGATATTAGAGAAACTGTCTCATTGGAAGCTCAAGAAGTTTTGGCACTTAATTTAATTGACAATGTAATAATTCGTGGTAAGAAAATTTCTATTTTTGGTCCTAAGGTCAGCTATGATGTATTTTTTGAATTAAAAGAAGGTGGCATGATTCGCTTCTATGATAAAGGATCTGGATTTGATATTAGTGATGATGCAATAATAAAACTTGAAAATGGAAAAGAGTTTTTCTTAGATGATCTTAAAACAAGAAAACTAATTGGATTTGGAGGACAAGATATGACATATGAGTTTCTAGATAGTTTGGAGGAAAGCAGTGGTGTTATTCCGTCTAATTGGGCATCAAAATTATCTGGTTTGTTTAAGAAAAATTAAAAACTACTTTTTAATTCCCAGTGCTCTGTTTTTCAATCTTAGTTGAGTACTTCTACATTTTCTACATCTTGTAGCACTCATGTCTAGTCTTGCACCGCATGAAATACAGATTTTCATATGTAGTCTTGCTTTTTGTGCAATCTGCTTTTTTAGAGGATCTGCAACTGGCATAGTAATTCGTCAAAAATCTGTTATTTATTCTATTAGCTATTCATTTTTCCGGCTAATAGTACTGCTACCTCACCTGGTCTCTTTGCAACGGGAATGTTTGCTTTTGCAAACATGGATATCTTGGATTCTGCTGATCCATATGTTCCCATAACTATGGCGCCTGCATGTCCCATGCGTTTTTCTTTTGGTGCCTGTCGTCCTGCTATATATCCGACAATTGGTTTGCTAAATCCTGTATCTATGATATGTTGAGCCAAAATCTCTTCGGAATCTCCTCCAATCTCTCCTACAACTACCATTGCTTCTAATTCTGGATCGTCTTTTACCATGTCAAAAGCATCAATCATACGTGTTCCATTCACCGGATCTCCTCCAATACCTATTGTAATGTTTTGACCAAATCCTGCACTTGTTAGATTATTTGAAATTTCATAAAGTAATGTTCCACTCTTTGATAGTACTGCTACTTTTCCAGATGAAAATGGACTTGCAGGCATGATTCCTACTTTGATTAATCCTGGAACTATGACACCTGGAGTATTTGGTCCAATCATTATTGCATCTTTTTGTTTTGCAAGTTCAATTGCTTCCATTGCATCTCTGATTGGCACGTGTTCTGGAATGGCAACTAGTAATTTTATTCCTGAATTTAATGCATCTTTTGCAGCGTTTAAGAAGAATTTTGCTGGAACAAATATGATTGATATTTCTGCACCGGTAGCTTCAACTGCATCTTTTACTGAATCGTAAACTGGAATCTTATCTTCAAATTTTTGTCCTGCTTTTCCAGGTGTAACTCCTGCTACAATATTTGTTCCATACTCTAACATTAGCTTGGTATGTGTTGAACCATACTTACCTGTGATACCTTGTACAATAACTGGTTGTTTTTGATAATTACCATCTGCATCTTTTTTGCCACGAAGAATTTCATAAATGTCTGTCATTTGTTTGCCTCCATTACTACTCCGTTTATTGCTTCTTCAATGGAATCAAACATTTTGGTTTTTGTATCTTTTAACATCTCTTTTGCTTTATCTGATTCTGTTCCCATTAATCTTGCAAAAACTGGAAGATCAATTAAATTATTGTCATATGCTTGAATGAAAGCTTCTGCAACTGTTGTTGTTTTTACAATTCCTCCGTAAAGATTGACTAGAATTCCTTTAACTCTACTCATTTTACTTATCAAAGTTAATGCTTCGTATACTGATTCTGTTGTAGCACCTCCGCCAACATCCAAAAATGTTGCAGGTTTGCCTCCATTATCTGTAACAAGATCGAATGTTGACATTACTAATCCGGCACCATTTCCTATAACTGCAATATTTCCGTCAAGCTCTACAAGTGAAAATCCACTTTTCTCTGCTCGTTCTTCTAATTCGGATTTTTCTTGATATTTTTGTAATTCATCATGTCTGAAATTTGAGTTATCATCTGTCATTACTTTTCCATCAAGTGCCATCAATGTTCCATCTTTTAGAATAGCAAGTGGATTAATTTCTGCCAACTCTGCTTCTTTTTCAATAGTTAATTTTGATAATTTTTGTAACATTTCAACAAATTGTTCTTCTTGTGAATCTTTTAGACCAATTTCATTTGCGACTTCTTTTGCAGTTTGTGCATCAACATCTCCTAATCCCACTTCACGAATGGTTTGATTCTTTACTGATTCTATTTCCACACCTCCTTCTGATGAGGCAATGATTGTGTAGCATCGTTTACTTCTATTCAAAAATAATGATAGATACAGTTCTTTTTCAATATCTGCCATTTTTTCAAGTAAAATAGCACGGGTTTTCTCTCCTTTTATTGACATGTTTAATAATTGAGGATATTTGAGTTCAAATTCATCATCACTGTTACATTTTTGAATTCCTCCTGCCTTTCCTCTTCCTCCTACTGGAACCTGAACTTTTATGACAAATGGATATCCTAATTCTTTAGCGTCTTTTCTCCCTTTTTCGATATCTTTTGATGAAATACTGGGTGGGGTTCTTATACCAAATTCTTTGAAAAGCTCTTTTGCTTGATATTCTAAAAGACGCATAAATCAAGTCCAGAAATGGACTTTATATTCCTATTATCTATTCAAACTGATCTTCTAACAGGTCCACTACTTGTCCAAAAAGATCTTTACTCTTTTTTAATAGTCTATTTGGAAATTCCTCTGTAGAAAATACGATTTGCTGTTTAATTTCTGGAATTACCATGCCTCCTGAAACAATCACCTGTTCTATGACATGTTCCTGTGTTAATGTGCAGACAATCTCTTCGAAGACATCTTCTTTCTCTTCTAATGTTTCTCTGTAAAGAACAATTGGTGTATTTGTTTGACTAATGAAATTTGTAGCCTTTACCAGTAAATCTTGTAAATGATGAATCGACCATGTGTCTAAACTAATTTGTTTCACCATGCTCTACATTGACGAATTTTCTATATAAGCTTCGTAGGTACTGGTTAACTCAACAATTGGTCAAGCTTTTGCTAATCACTCTACTGCGATCCGTATTTTTAATCCGTCAATGTCGTCATCTTTGTAGTTTTTACATGATTCTGTAAAGTCCACATTTTTGACTCTGACTAAAAATGCAATATCTTCTGTCTTATCTTTAATCAAATTCAATGACTCTTCGTCTAATTCTAAAATTGATGCTTTTTCCAAAATATCTGTAGGATTGTATCCTTTTTCTTTTCTTAAGGTTTGAATTCTTCTTGCTAAATCTTTTATCAAACCTTTTGACATCATTTCATTGTCTCTTTCCAATGAAATTATAACAATTAGATTTTGTCTTTTTGCAAATTGATATTTTTCATTAACTTCAAAATCTACAATGAAGTCTTCTTTATCTAATACAACTGAATTCTCTCCGATTTGGAATGTGTAATTGTTATTTTTCTTTAATTCATCAATGATTGATTCTGGATCTGTTTCTGAAAACATTTTCAATAATTTTCCCATGTCTTGTTTTGCTTTTGGACCTATTGCACTTCTTTCTAATTCTATTTTAGGTACAACTGGCAAACCGTTTTCTTTCAATTCAATATATTGTTCTATACCTTCAGAATTATCAATTTCAAAAATTTCATAATTTTGTATATTCATTTGTGACTTTACAAGTTCTGAAAGTGAATCTAAAACCTGTTTTTCTCCTTTATTTACACAAATCATTGCTTGATTTAATGGCCATCTTCGTTTTAGCTTACCTTTCATTCTTGCAGCAGATGTTATTGAAACTGTTTCTTTAAGTAAATCAAATGCAGTCTCTACTTTTTCATCAATTAATGATGAATCTACCTTTGGCCACGATTCAAGTAAAATATTTTCTTTCTCAGAAAATATGGATTTGTACAGATATTGTGATGTAAATGGTGCAAATGGATGAATCAATATGTTGATTGTTTTCAAAGTTTTAGCAAGAATTGCGTATATTGTAAAGCGTCTATCTTTTTTTGAATCATCTTCATCCCATAATTCTGATTTGATTATTGGAATGTAAATTTGACTGAGGGAATTTATCAAAAAATCTTCAATTGATTTTGCAGACTCGTGAAATCTGCATGAATCATTTGTTTCTGTAGTTCTCTCAATCATTCTTTGAAGTTTTGATAATAACCAGACGTCTGGAGCTGTTAGTAAATTATTTTTCTTTGCCCATTCTATAGTCGATTCTTTTAAATTGAATTTATCATATTCACTGTTTTGTTTGTAAAACGTATGCAAGTGGTACAGTGTACTGATCACTTGATATGGTCTTGACATTAATTCTTTTGTGCTAAAGTTTAATGGTTCAATTGGACTTGCTTTCCACATAAAATAGAATCGAACAAGATCTACTGGATATGTTTCTAAAAGCTCTTTTGCTTCCAGTACGTTTCCTTTACTTTTACTCATCTTATTTCCGTTTTCATCTAAAACATGTCCTTGAAACAAAAATGATTTGTATGGTGAAACAGGTGCGTTATTGTAAATTACATTTTCAATCAAAAGTGTGTATGCCCATCCTCTTGTTTGATCGATACCTTCTGTAAAGAATGGTGCAGGAATTTTTTCTTTGTATGTGGATTCATCTAATGATGCTATTGGTGCTGAACCACTATTGTGCCATGTGTCAAGCACAAATTCTTCTCTTTCCATTACTCCACTACATTTTTTGCATTTAATCTTAATTTTATCAATCCATGGTCTGTGTAATTCAAAATTCTCTCCATCTGGTAACTCGATTGCAGATTCAACAATTTCTTTTCTAGAAAATAACTGCTCCATGTTTTCACAATCATTACATTTCCAAACTGGAATTGGACACCCCCAAAATCTTTCTCGTGAAATACACCATGGATGTTTTTCTTTTATAATTTCTAAAAATCTATTTTTTGGCTGATCAAAAAAGTATTCTACATCTTCAGCAGCTTTGATTGCTTTGTCTCCTAGTTTATCTAATATGTAAAAATATTCTCTTCGTGCAAGCCATACTAAACCATGGTTACAGCGCCAACATAATGGATATTTGTGCTTAATTTTACCAATTTTTACTAGTGCATTTCTATCTTTTACCGATTGAACTAATTTCTCATCTGCATCTCTAACAAATAATCCTGCATATTTTCCTGCATCTTCCGTAAATTTCACTTCATCATCAATTGGGCAAAAAACTGTAACGTTACGTTTCATTGCAATGTTATTATCTTCTTCACCATTAGCTGGAGATAGATGAACTAATCCACTTCCTGCATTAACATCTACAAAATTTTCTGCAACTGTTACATGATAATTTTCTTGTTTTGAAATTTCTGCAAGTTTTGGTATTTCATCTAATAATGGATGTATGTATTTTTTACCTTCCATCTCGTTTCCCAAAAATGTTCTTTTAATTTCATATTCTTCGATTTTAATTTCCGCCATGAAATCTTCTAAGCGAGTTTTTCCTACTATCCATATTTCACCTTCTACTAAAATTTCTACATATTCTTCTTTTGGATTAACTCCTACCATTGCATCTGTCACAAGTGTAAATGGCATTGTGGTCCAAACAATCAAAAATTTTTCTTCTTCTGCAAGTTTTACTTTATAATACAATGAAGGATCTTTCACCATGTCATAACCTTGATTAACTTCTGAATGACTTAATGATGTTTGACAGCTTGGACAATATGCCACAACTCTAAAACCTTCTGTCATAATCCCATTTTCAAATGCTTTTTTCATTAATTGCCATTCTTTTTCAATAAATTCATCTTTGTATGTCCAGTATGCTTTATCTTGGTTAAATGACATTCCAATTAATTTATCAACTTCCACCCATTTTGAGTGGTATTTTTGAACTATACTCTTACACTCTGCAACTAATTTTTCAATATCTTCTGTTGATCTGATATCACTTTTTCCATTTTCTATACCTAATTCTTTCTCAGCTTGTAATTCAACTGGTAATCCTTGGGTATCCCATCCTGCATTGAAAATAACTTTGTTTCCTGATAATACATTGTATCTGTACCATAAATCTTTGAAAACTCTTCCTCTTAGGTGTCCTGCATGTGGAATTCCGTTCATTGTAGGAGGTCCTTCAATAAACATTATCTCATTTTTTTTATTTCCGTCTTGCTGAATTAATTTTTCAATATCTCTATCTATCAAATCATTCTGAACATTTTTTTCAATTTGTTTAATATCGAATTTTTCAACGAGTTCCATCTATCGTTTGAAAAGATATTTCATATAAAATCTCTTAGTTAAAGATTCACTGATATTATAAAACGAAATTTGTGACTAGAAATTGTAT
>CALBOT010000041.1 GCA_937896695.1 uncultured Candidatus Nitrosopelagicus sp.
AATCGAAAACTTTAAATACAAACTTGAACAAATTGAATTTTATGATGAACAAATAAATTTATTACGAACATCTGCTTCTATAGTTCCGACATTACAATCTGATTTAGATATTGCACGTGTTAGAAAAAATGCTATCATAGGAGCATTTGACGGTTTTGAAAATTGGTTATATACTGAACCTACATCTAGTTTATTTACTCATCAGGATTTATATACTAGAGAACATAATAATGGCAATCCAACAAGTTTAGAAGGAGGAGTTCTAGGAGCTAAATTTTATCAAATACAACCATGGCCTAAAATTATTTCATCATCAAATGGAATAGCAAAATATAGTGTTCGATCAACAACTCATGCAGATAGTATATCATGGTTTGAAGGAACATTAGCTTCTGCATCATTATATGATACATTAAACGAAAAATCATTAGTAAATTCTATACCAGAACATATTAGATTAGATTCTAATAATGATCAGTATGAATTATTTGTTAATATGGTTGGACAACATTTTGATATTTTATATGCATATGCAGATTGTTTAGCTAAAACATATCATCCATTAGAACATCCTAAATTAGGTCATTCAAAAGATACTTTATATCATGTTGCACAATCATTAGGATGGAAATTAATAAATGGAAAACAGGCATCTGCATTATGGCAATATAAATTAGGATATAACGAATCTGGATCATTTGCAAGCACAGGTAGTATTTTTACAAAATCTGATGAAGCAATAACAACAGAAGTTTGGAGACGAATAGTTAATAACCTACCGTTTTTACTTAAAACGAAAGGAACTGCGAGGGGTATAAAGGCATTAATGAATACTTATGGTATTCCTCAGACTTTGCTAAGCATAAGAGAATATGGCGGGCCAAAAGTAGGAGAAGATGTTCCGCAACTTATTGAAGATAGATTCACATATGCATTGCAATTCAAATCAGGATCTACAGATGGTACGTTATCTCCTTATATTGAATATACAACTAGAGACCATGAATCAGATATAGGCACATGGGGCTTTCAAAGAGAAGGTTTAGCTGCAGGAGCAGATATTCCTGTCCAAACAAGAGAATTTAGATTTAAGCCAGCTGTTAAAGAAAGTATGCTTTTGCTTTCAGGAGTACAACATCAAAGTGGTGTTCAAACAGATACAAGAGTTAATTTTCAAGTAGCAGTACAATATACAGGTTCTTATTCTGGTTCAGATGAATATGGTAGAATAGTTGTATCTCATTGTAGAGGTACTGGTACAGGTATAGGAACTCCAATTACTGCATCTACAGATTATGTGCCATTATATGATGGCAACTTTTGGAATCTAAGATGGTTTTGGACATCAACCGGTTCTGGTGCAGGAACATATAATGAACAAAATAATTTAAATACAACATATCATATACAAGTACAACATGCCTCTGATCATATTGATGACAAAATTATACATCAAACTAGCGCATCTTATACACCAACAAATGACACTCATAAAAATGGATATGGAGCGTTAAGTTCTAATTCAAGTCATAGAAAAATACGTATTGGTGGTCACCCAGGTTTAGGTTCAACAAAAGATAATAGAAGGGTTAATACATTCTTAAGAAGACTTATTGAAAATAATAATTCAATCACGTTTTCTAATTCTAATACACCAAACCTAATGACATTCTCAGGATCAATGCAAGAATATAGAGAGTGGCTAGAAGATATAGGTCAAACAGCATTTGATTTGCATACAAAGAATCCAACATCATATGTATCAGGATTGAATCCTACATCTTCATTTGATACATTAGTAAGACATTATACTTTAGGAACTGAACTCAAAGCAGTTGATCATTCATTGCAGCAAAATCAAATATTATCATCCTCGCATCCAGCACAGTCAGTAATAGATTCTCAATTACCAATTGATACTACAGATACTGCTTCATTAGTGAATTCTGGTAGTTCATTTGCAACTATGTCAAATTTCCCAGAAGCAACAAATGCACAACGTGGTAATTATGAACCAGTAGAAGAAACATATTATATACAAGGAGCATCATTAGGAGCTTCTTTACCAAAGTCAAATAAAATTAGATTTGATGACAATAGTTTATTAACAACATTGTCTCCTATAAATACAGCAGAAACATCAAAGTTTGATAATGCTTCATTAGATACAAATAGATTAGGATTATTTTATTCTATGGCAGATCAAATTAATAAAGATATATTTAATCAAATTGGTGATGTAGCATTA
>CALBOT010000042.1 GCA_937896695.1 uncultured Candidatus Nitrosopelagicus sp.
AATTACCTAATGGCAAATGTTTCATATGCAAAAATATCTTTGAAAATTTTGGCATGATGTTATCTAACATATATGAAAAATCAAACAATGTTGATTTCAAAACATTCAATCTTGGTATAATTTTAAAAAATTCATATCTTGAAAGAGATGATTATGTAAAATCAAAATTTAAGCTAAAAGGAATTGAAAATATCAAATTTGGTGTATCTACTGAAATTGCAAAAAAAATATCTCGAAAAACAAAATCCACACGAGTTTTAAATGAACCTGATCTATTCATACAAATAAATTTCAAGGATGACTCTTGCATAATTAGAACAAAACCCATTTTTATCTATGGTCGATATAATAAAAAAATTAGAAAATTACCTCAAAGGCAAATTTCATGTAAAAAATGTAATGGGATTGGATGTCATAACTGCAATTTCAAAGGATTAGAAACTTTAGAGAGTGTGGAAAGTAAAATATCTGATTTTTTGATAAAAAAATTTGATGCAAATCAAGTTAAAATTAATTGGATTGGTGGTGAGGATCAATCAAGTTTAGTTCTGGGTAATGGTAGGCCGTTTTTTGCAAAAATATTAAATCCAAATAAGCGAAATAATGTACTACGTAAATCCTTGAAATTAGAAGGAGTATCTTTATTGGAATTGAAAAAAATTCCAATTTCACCTAAAGGATCAATTTCCTTTAAGTCTAAAGTCTCAATAATTGTAGATACTGAAAAACCAATCTCAGTAACTCAATTAAAAAAATTAAATATTTTGAAAAATTCTCAAATTTTAGATGCTACAAAAAATAAAAGAAATAACCAAAAACAAATCTATAAAATTAGTTATAAAAAATTAGGAAAAACCTCATTCGTTTTAGATTTGCTATTAGATGGTGGCATACCTATCAAATCTTTCATTCAAACCTCTGAAACAACTCCTAATGTGTCTGAATTGTTAGAAAATCAATGTAAGTGTAAAAGCCTTGACTTCAAAAACATCATTATCTAAACAAATCAGGTTTTTTATACTAATTTTTCTAATTTAACTATGAGTCCTTTAGAAAAAGTGTCCAAATCTTTTGAAAACAACATTATACCAAAACCAATGTATGAATTAATTCAAAAAAGATTTTCTCTTGTATCTGATGGAATTTCAAGAATTGAAAAAGCATCATCGATTAAATTTCCTGTTGTTTATGTAGAACCTTCAATTATTGTTTCTGGAAATGCAAATTCTCTTGATATAGGAATTTTATACGCTAGAACTATTCCGTTAGTTATAAAAAATTCAATTCATGTAGTAATACAAATATCTGCACCTTTAGTTGCTTTTGGTTTAAAAGGCACAATCCATGCAATTCTTGCTCATGAATTTCTTCACTATCTTGAATTAATGACACGTTTATCCAACAATGAATTAATTTCTGATGAAATTTCAAGTAATTTGTTTGAAAATGTTTATTCTGATAATGCCCGACTGCTTGAACCTAGAAGTGTTTTCAATGATAACACTCTACTCTTACATATAACCAAAAGATTCCCTTCTGGATTTCGTGATTACAAATTAGAAGATAAAGTACTCAAACTTTGGATTGAAAAAAAATTACCTGTATCTAAAATTTCATTAGATACTAACACTGTAAAACTAAATGCAACACAATTATCAAACATAAAACTCGATGAATTGTTATTACAACAACTTGAAATTATTAAGGCAAAAAATTCTAAACTACGAAAGAAAAAACTTTACTGAATAAATTCAGTATCGCCACATTTGCCACAAGTTCTTCTATTCTTATGGTTTGCCATAAAAACACCTTTTCCACATCTAACACATGTTTTTCTCTCTCTTGAGACTTTATCACTATCTACTTTGTAATACTGACTTACTTTAGGACTAATTCCTTTGTGACCTTTTTTTTCTACAGGCATTACTCTTTCTTCTCCTCTTCAGCAGGTGCTTCAGCTTTTGCTTCTTCAGCAGGTGCTTCAGCTTTTGCTTCTTCAGCAGGTGCTTCTTCAGCATCTTTCTTTGCCTGTCTCTCCAATCTTTCAAATATTGTTGGATTGACTTGTTTTTTTGCTAATTCTTCATTATCGTAAACGTAGAACATGCCTGTAACATTTGGTCTACCTGTTTGATTTTTCATATTTATTGCAATTACTGTCTTATTTGACAAGTTGAATTCTTTTGTAATCATGTCTACTGCTTCTTTTCTCTTCAGTTTTCCTCCGAGACCTTGGAAATTACATGTAATTTCTCTTCTTGAGAGGAATGAATTTTCAATATCACTTACTGTTTCAATCATTGACATATAGCAAAACCTCTGAATAGTTCTTATAAATCTTCAATGAATTGACAAGAAATTTAAGAAATTCTAATCTCTACTAGTCATGGAACGCTACATGCTTCATCTAAAAAATTCATCAGATCTAAATCGAAAAATGGCTAAAGATATTTTACGAAAATCCAGGATTATTACGTCTGGAATGAATCGAACTTTGCGTGATTGTAGAGTATCAAAAAAATATGTTGAATTAGATACAACAATCGATAAATCTGATTTAGATGAATTAATCGATAAATTATCATCAATTGGGCCATTAGATCATGCAAAACATGTGGTTGAAGAAATTATTGAAAAAGAAAAAGCAATTTCTGAGGGAATAGATTATTTCAATAATGAAAGATTTTGGGAATGTCATGAAATTCTTGAAGGTGTTTGGAAAAATTGTGAAGGCAATGAAAAACTATTGGTGCAAGGGCTAATCTTAGTTGCAGCTGGATTAGTTCATTATCAAAAAGATGAAGATACAGTCTGTATTAGCATATTCAATCGTGCGCTAGAAAAATTAGAAAATTCAAATGGTCAATATCATAATATTGATATTGACAAAATTAAACAAACTGTCACTGAAATGATAAATTCAAAATCTGTATCTATTTTTTTGATTTAATAATCTCTATTGCTTTACTTACTACTTGTGCACCTTCTAACAATCCGATTTCACCTTTTTTGGCAAATTCTTCTGTAAATCTCTCTGAACCATCATTTGTAATTCCGTCTCCTGAAATTAATACTGGAACTGGATCATCACTATGACCTTTATTAATACATGGAGTTGCATGATCTGCTGAAATCATAACTGCCACTTTACTAGTGTCAATATTTTTCAAAAGTGTACCAAAAAATCTTTCATCAATCTCTTCAATATTTTTCATTTTTCCAACTGCATCTCCATCGTGACCAAATTCATCGGGTCCTTTCAAATGAACGTAAATTGCATTTTCTGTCTCCATTGACTTTGCTGCAACCATTGCTTTTTCTTCATAATCTGTTAAACCTCCTGCATTGTACGCTTTCATTTCAAGAACATTTGATATCCCAATTTCAACTGGCATATCCACAATACACGAAAAATTCATAGAATATTTTTCATTGATAGTTTGAACTTTTGGATATTTGTTTCCAGCATCTCGTAACAAAATACTATTAAGTAATTTTTTTCCTTTCGAACCTCTCACTTTGTTTGTTTCACTCTCTTTTAGAATTTGCAATGATTTTTCTGTAAATTCATTGATTAAATCTGCAGATAGTTTTGCAGTATCTGTTTCATCTAATGGCAAACATCTCTCTATTTTTAAGAAATCTCCTACGGCTTTTGCCACCCCCATTCCATCTACTCTGGAATAAGCTGGATCTGTGTTTGTAATATTTGGCGTTAATGGGTGTTCATCTCTTATTCTAACAATCACTCTATGTCCTATGGTTGGCATTACAAGAACTGTCGTGAGTGGATTTGAAAATTTTAATTTCTCCTCAATTTCTTTAGATACTGCTAATGCATCTTCTCTTTCAATATGTCGACCTGCTCTTCTATCTATGATGACATCTTTTTCATCCAAAGTTGAAAAATTTCCTCGCAAGGCCAAATCTCCATCTTTAAAATCCATTCCTGTACCAATTGCCTCAATTACACCTCTTCCGGCATAATCGGCATGATGAAATTTGTAACCTAGCATATTGAAAACTGCAATGTCTGATTCAGGTGCAATTCCTTTTCCTACTGAAATGACTTCGCCCATTTTGCCATTTTTTGCTAATTTGTCCATGTTTGGAGTTTTTGCTGCTTGCAAAGGTGTTTTATTTTCTATATCTGGATGTGGTAAATCGCCTACTCCATCTAATAATACGTATACTACTTTGATCTGAGAATTTTCACTCATCGTTTTTGAAAAAAACGTCTTCATTTTAAATCTTCAAAACCTAGTATTTTTTGAATAGATCGTTTCAACACTTTTTAATGATTTTTTTTCCTCAAATATTGAATGGGGAATTTAAGAAAAGATCATGTTGCTGAAAGATTTGTCATTGTAAATCAGACTGAATTCAAACCATCAAAATCAAAGAAAAATCCATTCAAACTTGGAAATGAATCTATGACTAATCCCTCTGTTTTGTCTTTGGTTCTAAAAGATGGTATGCTTCAAAGATTACAAGATGATGAAGGTGATTCTGTAAAAAATTGGACTGTTCGAGTTGTCCCTGCAACTAATCCTGCAGTGGATATTGAAACTGAAAATACATATTCTGAACATCCTTTGTATAGTGAACCTGCATATGGCTATCATTACAACATAATTGCTTCTCCTGATGAAACCAAAACTCTAGCAACAATAGATGTTGAACAATGGGGATATGTTTTATCTGTAGTTCAAGATAGACTACGATGGCTTTATACACAAAAGGGTGTTGCATATGTTGCAATCTATGCTGATAGCGGAAAGAATTCTGGAACAAAAGTACAACATCCTCATTTACACATGATGTCATTTTCAACAATCCCTCCAAAAATAGAAGAGGAGGCAAATTCTTCTCATAGAATTCTAAATGAAAAAGGTGTTTATCCAATGAGTCAACTTGTAACTTCTGAATCAGGTGGTCCACGTCAAATACTTCAAACTGAAGGATTTATTGCATTATCTCCTTGGGCACCTTCACATCCTTACGAGTTTTGGATATGTCCTAAAAAACACTCAACCAGTTTTTCAAAAATTTCTCAAAAAGAAATCAATGATCTGGCTTTAATCATTAGAGCTACATTGGGCGGTCTATCAAATTCCATAAAGGATGTTTCATTTAATATCGCATTTCATTTATCACCTGAAAAGAAAAACAGTAAACAGATTCATTGGCATGTTGAAGTATATCCTCAAACTACTCCGTGGTCTGGCTTAGAACTTGGATTTGGAATATTCTTAAATGAACTAACTCCTGAAAAGGCTGCTGAAGAACTAGGGGCAGCATGTAGAAAAGAACTTTCTGCACTAGTGGGAATTCTATAAAAATAAGTTATAGTTTATTACATCAAAAAAAAATTTCTTTTTATGGCATTAGAAAAATATATGGCAATTGCTGGTTTGGCATTATCCGTATTCTTTGTTGCAGAAATCATCACTTTATTTAATTTCATGATTGATCCTTCTGACAATGACTCATTTGGATTTGAAGCCGCACCAAAATTATTTCAATTCATATCTCTTAGCATAGCTCCAGCCACAATCATGATAGGTGTTTCATTCATTCTCTCAAAACGCTATGGTTCAAAGCTTAATGGTATGTTGATAATAATTAGCGGAATAATTGTACTTGTTGGAATGATTTATGCAAATACTATGATTGAAGATCTAAAACCTAGTCTTGTGGATTCTACTGTTGAAATGGTGCCTTACATCTTCATGGGCGTTTCAATTCCTATCATAGTTGTGGGCGCTAGATTACTAAAAACTAGATCTAGAAAACCAAAAAAGAACTATCTTGATGATAGTGATGTTTTCTAAACGCTCATCTTTTTATTGTCTGGATTTTGACTTGCCATTAAATTTTGTTGCTGTCTAATTCTTTCTGCAATTAATCTGTAGAGTGATCTGAACTTATCTTTAGTTTTGTCTGAAAGAAAATCTGCT
>CALBOT010000043.1 GCA_937896695.1 uncultured Candidatus Nitrosopelagicus sp.
GAATGGATTCTTGTTGTAAGACAATCAATCTTGAGCGTAGGAAGGAGGGAGAGAGCAACGGCGAATTTTGGAGATCCAAAAAAGCATTGTAGTATTGCTCTTCACCATTGAAATAGCGTTCCCGAGCAGCTATAGTTGCACGCTCGGCAGATATATCTCCTTCCAATTGCGGAATCGTTTTCTGTATTAATTCTGCACCAGTGAGTGGCTCTGCCAACACGATGGAAAGAAGAAAAAAGAGTAGAATCATAGTTCAATACTACTAGAGTTCTGCGACTTTTTCAGATTAAAGATTCTGTATAAGGCCAGCCTTTCTTTCGATAATAAGAATGAACCGCGTACAGCTTTAGCCGAGTTTCTTACTTCTATTGTTGAGAGTCCAGGCAGAGACAACACGATTTCTTCCCATCTCTTTGGCCACATACAGGGCCTTGTCGGCACGCTGCAACGCCTCTTGGATATCTCCATCGTTTTTATCCCATCGAACGGCTAAACCTATACTACAAGACACAGGAATTAGCTGATCTTCTGTTTGAACTGGTCGGTTGACTGAAGAGCGAATTCTCTCCGCAATGCGAAGTAGCTCCTCTCCAGCACAATTTGGGATCACCGCCAAGAACTCTTCACCACCGAACCGACCGATGGTATCTGTTGTTCGGATTCCTGCTTTCATTCTCTCTGCCACTTCACGAAGAACAGCATCACCACCATCATGTCCAAAGGTATCATTGATCTGTTTGAAATAATCTAGATCGATCATCAACACCCCAAGAGGCTGCTCTCGTTGTGCACAGGTTGCTCCATTACGCTCTAAACTCCGTAGAATCGCTCGACGATTGGGAATATTGGTCAGCGCATCCTGATTTGCTTGATTCCATAAATTTTCCTGCAACACCCGCTGACGCATTTGATGTTCCATAATGCGCCGAGCTACTTGAAGCTGAATTCTGAATTGCACCATCGATACAGGTTTTTGTAGAATTACATCGGCACCAGCATCAAGCCCAATCAATTGATTTGGAAAGCTAATTTCTAATGAATTATTTTCCAAAGAACTCAGTATGAACAATGTGATTGATTTTTTATCTTTATCAAAATCAAGATTAGTTACGTCTAGATTTCCAGTAGCTTCAACTGTGAATGTATAGCCATCAGTTTTTACAGGAAATGTAAACTTGAGGCCGGTTTTGTCAGAAAGTGGTACAGCATCAGCATAAGGGATGGTTATCGACAAAATTACTAGAAAAATTAATAATTTTTTTATCATGCAGCAGTTTTGATTACTCTTTTTCTTAATTCTTTATCGTTTGCAATACTTGGATGAGATGGATCTGCCAAGATTACTTCATACCAGTAATGTTTACCGTCTTTGTATAGAAAATAAGAACCTAAAAGTTTCATATTTGGATATTTCTCAAGTACACGTCTATTTGCTACAGTTTTCATGCTATCATCTTGTTTGATTCTAGTGACACCCAGATGTTTTGGACGTCTTCCTCCTCTTGGTCTCTGACGTCTCATTCCTCCAGTACCAACTCTCATTCGAATTACAACAATTCCTTGTTTTGCTTTGTAGCCAAGTCGTCTTGCACGTAAAAGTCTACTAGGTCTTTCAATACGTGTAGCTGCATTTTCTTTTCTCCATACAATTGCACGTTCTCGTAAAACGATAGAATTTTCCTTCCACATTTTGTACCATACGCTATCTTGGCTAATTGTCATTAGATTCATAGAAAAAAATCCCCTTAATAATCCTATGATGTGATTTTTGTGAAATTCATTATATTATGTAAAAATTAGGTAAAGGTATGAAACAGTATTTACTATTAATCATAGGTGCAAGCATCATTTTCTCAACTAGTGTATACGCTCAAGAAATACAAAATATTGAGATATTGATTTCATCTCCTAACTATAATTATGGAGACAAATTAGATTATACGATAGTTATCTCAGAGGTCACAGGAGAAGACGCAGTTATTTTTATTACAAATACTGTTGGAAATAAGAGTCAATTATTGTCAATTCCAATAGCACATGAAGAGTCTAGAATAATTGCACCATTTGCATTTGACAGCATAATATGGAACGAAGGCACGTATGAACTAGAATTACAATATTCAGGTGCCACAGCTACAACATCTTTTACAATTGTAAATGATGGAACAATAGGAATACCATATTGGATTAAAGACGTATCAAAAATCTGGGTTAGTGGGCAAACAGACGACGATGAATTTGCAAAATCCATTAAGTTTTTGATTGATGAAAATATTATTTTCAATCCAAATCCAGGAAAAGAATTACAAATACCTGAGTGGTTTAAGATGACAACTGGATGGTGGGTAAATAATCAGATTCCAGATACAGTGTATGGAGAAGCATTACAATTTTTAATTAATGACAGGGTTATTCAGATACCAATTAATCAAAAATCATTTGATCAAGAATCATCTTCTGATAAAACTTTGTGACTTTTCTTTCCAATTCCCCATAAAATCATCATAATCACAAGTCCAAGTGACATTGCAATTACTATTGAATAGATTAAAGGGCCGGTTCTAAAATCAGATGCATTTCTTTCCATAGGAGACAAAACACATTCACCGTTTTCATAAACAGTTCCATCACCACAAGTATTCATCAGTTTCTCAAGTTTTTCTTCTTCAGCTTTTTGGGCATCTGCTTCGGCTTGTGCTTTTGCATCTGCTTCGGCTTGTGCTTTTGCATCTGCTTCGGCTTGTGCATCGGCTTTCGCATCTTGTTCTATCAAAAAGGATTTGTTTGCAAGAATTGTTCCAATTATTTCTATTTCTTCAGTTCCTGCAGAAATAGAAAAAGATAAAGTTCTAGATTCATCAGTTTTTATTTCTTCAAATTCAATTTCATCACCATCAGATAGAATGAAGAAATCATCGTCGGAATATCCAATCTTAGCATCAAAAAAATCTCTTTGGAAAGTAATAGATACATCACCCTCAGATCCAGATACCTCGGTTTCAAAGATTAGAGATATGAAATCAAGGTCAGCAGTAACAGATTTCAAAACTACATTGTTTGCATTGTAATCAATATCATAACTAGTACTATCAATTTCAGTTGAAACCGTATCTGCAAATGCTGATGGGATAACTAATAAGAAAAATAGTACAGATATGTATGCAATCTTTGTTTTCAACCCTAAGTAACGCCTCTAAGGATTTGTATTATCTTTTCTGCTATAACATTTGCAGCTAAAGACTGAGCTTCTTTTGTCTGAGCGCCCATATGAGGCGTAGAAATGAAGTTTGGTAGGCTTGCTAGCTTGTTAGAAGTAGCAGGTTCAACTTCAAATACATCCAATGCGGCCCCTCCTAGTTTACCATCCTTTAGAAATTCGTATAAAGCCTCCTCATCAATAACACCTCCACGAGACGTGTTGATAATTCGAGAAGTATTTTTCATTGTACTCATTTTTTCAGCATTAATCAAGTGTTTAGTACTGTCCAATAACGGAACGTGTAGTGATACGTAATCAGAACTTGAAAGTAAAGTTCCAAGATCTGCCTTCATCAATCCCACTTCACTTGAAAATTCTTCATCGATTGGAACAACATCATAGCCAATGATATTCATATTTAATGCTCTAGCAAGACGTCCAAGTCTTTTTCCAATATTTCCTAATCCAACAATTCCTAGATATTTTCCACGTAATTCCGTACCCATCAATTCTTTTTTAATCCAGTTTCCGTTTCTTACTTCTCTATCAGCTCGTGGAATTTCTCTTGCTAATGATAACATTAATCCAATAACCAGTTCTGCAACAGCATTCATTGCACCTTCAACAGCATTGATTACACGAATGTTTTTTTCTTTAGCGGCTACTTGATCAATATTATCTAGACCGACACCTACTCTTGCAATAATTTGACATTTGTTTGCTTTTTCAATCATATCTTTGGTTATTTTTGTTCGACTTCGAACTATGATAATTTCAAAATTTTCGATTTTTTCTAGAATTTGCTCAGCAGTAATTTCTGGTTCGTATGTAATTTGCAATCCATTTTTTTCTAAAATTTCATTTAAGACAGGATTGACTTGGTCGCATATTAGAACAGATTGATTCATACTCATGCAACAAGCCTAAATTCATTTAATATAATGATTTTGAAAGTCGAGAATTACTAAAATTATCTAATAATCATAGAGAAATATGGAATTTGACATTGTTCAGATAATTCCAATTGTGTGTATTATAGCAGCAGTGGGGATTTTTGTGGGTACAAGAATCTGGATAATGTTCAGATAATACAGAATTTTTTTATAAAAAATGAAGAAACATAGTTTCCACTAAGTTCAGAAAATAAAAGGAAAAAGGGGTATGGTTAGTTTATCCTTGTGCTGCAGCAATTACTGCAGGGATTACTTCCCATAGAGGTAAAGCGCCGTTTTCAATAGCTGCGTTTGCAACATCATCTGTACATAAACAGTGTACGTTCAATGCTGGGTGTGCAATTGTATTCATTCCTGCTGGAGGAACTGCATCGTGTGGGTTACCTAAGACACCTGCATATGAACCTGCATCTACTGCACCTTGGACTACGCCAAGTTGGGTTGCGGATTCATTAACTGGGTCTAATGGAAGACCTGCAACGAAGATAGTTGCTGCACCACTATAGATAGCTGCATAATCATGGTTTACTGCTGCATAAATGCCTGGTTCATCAAATACGACATCAACAATCATATTTTGTGAGCCACCGAGTAGCCATGTTTCAGTACCTTGTGCTTGAACTCTGTTTGCTTGTACAACTCTGTCGAGAATTTCACCGACGATGTGCCAATAGACTGGTTCGTTACCTTGATTCTCAATGAAGAATCTAACGTGTTGGTCAGTTGGTACGAAGAGTAGTTGTGATTGATATTGTTTTAAGTCCATAGAATTCCATGGTTGTGCTAAGAAGATGTTCTTGTTTGCATCGCCGAACATGAGTAAGTTATGGATTCCGTTTGGAACATAACCAAATGCTTGTCCGTTAACAACAGTTTGAGATGTTGAGTGACTCATCATCTTTCCCATGTCGTATGTACCGTTGTCAGTTAAGTACAACTGGTTGTATTGCAATTGGAACTCTAGTGCATCAGCATCATAGAATTTTTTGTCCTTTACAACTTCACCGCCTTTTAGTGCTGTTTTTTCCACCATTAGTCTTTTGTAACCATCGAGTGGGTCAACAATGGTGATACCATACATACCAGATAGTACGTGTTGGTCCATTGCTGCAATGTTAACACCAGAGCAGTGATATTTGAAAACACCTGGAACTTCAGCGATAAAGCAGTATTCACCAGTTTCACCGATGTTTACTGCACCCATGTAAGGTTTTGATGACATTTGTGATGCATGCATGTCATTTCCGTGTTGAGTTACCTCATCACCTGGAATTGTCAATGTCATGTGAACAACGTCACCTTGTGTAACTCTTAGTGTTGGTCCTGGGACTTGTTCACTAAAAGTCATTGCACTGTAGGTACTTCCGGTCATTGTTGGAAGATCAACACTTACACCAGTAAGGTCAAAGTTTACTACAGGACGACCTGAGTTTAATAGGTCTGAACATGGGCCTGCTGCATATGCTTCAGGCATTACAAGTTCTAATCCGCCCATGGCTGCAACTTTTGCAAGTGGGTCTGCCTCATTGCTGAGTGCAGTGCCGCCAATTTGTGGAGCAGTAAAAGAACTTCCGAATAGTGCGCCTGCCATAACTGCTACTGCAGCTACGGTCATGATAGTACTATAACGTCTATTCATGACATTCGATGCTTGAACTAGATTATATAAAACATGCAGTTTTTTGACGTATCTACTATTTGTTTTCAAATCTTAGAATGTAGAAAATCATTCAAAATTTGTAAATCATATTAAAATTTATTAAAAAATTCAATTTTTATTTATGAAGATTTTACAATATTTGTGAAATATAGATCGGATAAAGATTCATTGGGACCAGTAAAGATCCCTGCCGATGCATATTATGGACCATTTACAGGACGTGCGATCAAACAATACAACGTTACAGGAAGACCATCGCATAGAAATTTGATAAAGTCATTTGTCATGATAAAACGTTCTGCAGCAGTTGCAAATATGAAATCTAAAGCGATTAACAAAAAACAAGGAACTGCAATAGTCAAAGCCTGTGATAAAATTCTATCAGGAAAACACGTCGACCAATTTTTGGTAGACATGGTAAACTCAGGTGCAGGAACAGCATTCAACATGAACACTAATGAAGTTATTACAAATGTGGCATTGAAGAGTCTGGGTAAGAAACAAGGACAGTATGAATTTCTTCATCCAAATGATCATGTAAACATGTCACAGTCAAGTAATGATACATATCCCACTGCAATGCATATGGCAATACTGTTTTCATTCAAAGAAATGATTCCAGTGATTGATAAATTAATAAAATCAATTAACAAAAAGGCAAAACAATTTTCTAAATTTAAAAAACTTGGACGCACACATTTGATGGATGCACTACCAGTTACACTTGGAAGTGAATTTGCAGCATATGCCACCTCATTAACAAATGCTAGAAATCAAATTGTCGAATCACAAAAAGAATTGGAACAAATTGCATTGGGAGGCACAGCTGTGGGTACAGGTGCAAACACACCAAGAGGATATAGAAAAGTTGTAATTACAGAATTAAGTAAAGTATCAAAATTATCACTTAAACCACAAAGAGATATGCAATATGCATTACAAAGTAAATTTCCTGTTGCAAATGCATCATCTGCATTGAAAAATTTTGCAATTGAATTAGGTAAAGTATCAAATGATGTCAGACTTATGGCATCAGGACCAATTGCAGGACTGTCAGAACTTGGAATACCAGCAGTTCACGCAGGTTCATCAATAATGCCTGGAAAAGTAAATCCATCTTTAGCAGAATGTATGAATATGATTTGTTTTAGCGTAATGGGAAATGATACCACAGTTTCATTTGCAGCACAAGCAGGACAATTTGAGCTGAATGTGATGTTGCCAGGTATGTTGAAAGCAGTTTTAGATTCAACAGATATGTTAACAAACTTTTTGCCAATATTTTCTGCAAATCTAATTGACGGATTAACTGCAAATCAATCAAAGCTTAGAGAGAATATTGAAAACAGTCCAGTAATTGTGACGCTGTTAACACCAAAAATCGGTTATCTAAAATCTGCAGATTTGTTCAAAGAATCACTCAAAACAGGAAAGACGATTAGAGAGTTAGTTGTCTCTAAAAAATTAATGACAAATAAAGAAGTCAGTGCTTTGTTAGGTTAAGATGGCAAAAATTTGGGTAGAAGCTTATGGCTGCTCTGCAAGTTATTCAGACTCTGAAATGATTTCAGGATTAATTGTTAATGGCGGACATACTTTAGCAGAAAATTCAGAAGATTCAGATCTTAATGTCATTGTTACATGTTCAGTGAAAGATGCAACAGCAGACAAGATGATTCGTAAGATTATGGATTCTAGTTCAAAACCTCTTGTTGTTGCAGGATGTTTGCCAAAAGCAGAAAAAAATAAGGTGGAAAGATTTGCAGAAAATGCAAGTTTGTTAGGTCCAAACTCCATTGGTAAAACGCTACAAGTTATTCAATCTACACTTGATGGAAGAAAGACAGTTGCATTGGAAGATTCAGATTTATCTAAAGTAGGATTGCCAAAAATTCGTCTTAATCCAGCAGTAGGAATTGTGGAAATAGCAAGCGGATGCATGAGTGAATGTACATTTTGTCAAACAAAAATATCAAAAGGAGATTTACAAAGCTACAGAGTAGGAGACATAGTAAGACAGGTTAAGACAGAATTAGCAGATGGATGTTGCGAGGTATGGCTAACATCAACAGACAACGGATGCTATGGTTTTGATATCAATTCAGATTTACCAGAATTAGTAAATACAGTGTCACAAATTCCAGAAAAATTTTTCATGAGAGTTGGAATGATGAATCCAATGTATATGCCAAGAATTCGCGAGGGATTACTAAAATCATTTGAAAGTAGTAAGGTTTTCAAATTTTTACATGTACCAGTTCAGAGTGGAAGTGACAAGGTTCTAAATGACATGAAACGAGGACATACAGCAAAAACTTTCAGAAATGTCGTACAACAATTCAGAGAAAAGTTTGGAAAATTTACTATTTCAACAGACATTATAGTTGGATTTCCAACTGAAACAGAAGAAGATTTTCAGATGACAATGCAACTTTTAGAAGAAACAAGACCGGACATAGGCAACTTATCAAGATACAGTCCAAGACCAGGAACAGATGCTGCAGAAATGCCACAAATTGACATGACAGAAATGAAGAGAAGAAGCAAGATGGCTTATGAATTAATCTGTAAAATTTCAAAAGAGAATAATGAAAAATGGATTGGTTGGAAGGGCGAAGTAGTTTTTGATGAGGAATTTAAGAGCCAGAAGAGAGGCAGAAATTTTGCATACAAACCAATTTTTGTTAATGAAGATCCAAAAATCGGTGACATCAAAACAGTAGAAATTACCGATGCTACAATTCACAGTCTGATTGGTAAAATAATCAAGTAAAGGACTCAAAAATTTTAGATCGGAATTATAATCAAAACTAAGTAAAGAGTTTTTTATCGGAAATTGCGATACTGTACATGACTTTTGAAATTAAAGAGCCAGTACTAGTAGTAGGACTAGGAAGAGCAGGCATAGAATTAGCCTCAGAAATGAGAGATATTCTAGATGCAGATTCATTAGAAATCAGTCACGATAAAAAAGACATTTCAGAGAACAATTTCATACATGTTTCTACAAAATCAATCATCAATCCATCTGTTCAATTGATTAGAGGTTGTGCTATGGAACAAAGTGATAAAATTGCCGAACATATGAGCACATATGAAACAGTCATAATCATGGCAAATCTTGCAGGAAAATCAGGTGCCGCATTAGCCCCAGTAGTATCATCAATCTGTAAAGAACAAAACAAAAATGTTCTATCATTTGCAATAATGCCTTTCAAATTTGAGAAAAACAAAATTTTCCAGTCTGGAATATCACTAAAGAGATTGAAAATGAATTCAGACTCAACAATAATTATTGATAACGATGCAATATTGGATAGTAACCCAGACTTTACTGCAGAAAAATGCTACGAAGTAACAAACAATGCAATCAAATGTCTTACAACATCAATTAAATCATCATCATTAACAGACGACACAAATATCATGTCAACATCAGGCAACACAGAAAATATTGAAGATTCAGTTAAAGATTCAATTAAAATGCTATACGAAGATGCACCACCAAACAACATCAAACGTTCTATGCTGTATGTCTATGGTGCAGAAAAAATTCCAGTAGGAGTAATTAATTCAATTTCAAACATACTAGGAGGAATTTTTGATGAAGAAAATTCTCAAGTAGACATGTCAACATCAGGCAACACAAATGTTGTGTTGCTTAGTGCAATTGCAGGTGAAACACGCTTTGACAAATATGACCCACTAGGAGTCATATCAAAAGATAAAACATTAGACTGGGATGAACCAGAAACTAGTTTTAACTGTGAATTAGATTTGCCACAAATAGAATAATTAATTTTTTATTCTTTAGATTTTGGTTTTGATTCTTTAGCTTTAGGCTCTTCTTTTGGTTTTGATTCTTTAGCTTTAGGCTCTTCTTTTGGTTTTGATTCTTTGAGAGTTTCTTCTGTTACTTCAATTGCATCGGCATCATCAGTTTGTGGTTCAACTTTTTGTTTAATTTCAGGAGATTTCTTAGAATCTTTTTCATCAGATTCTACACCTTCTTCATAATTAGTAACTAAAATGTAACCATCATCAGTTTTTGTCATTCTGACACGAATTTTACGTGGAGGACTTCTAACTCCTTTTGACCAAATCAAATGAGCAACTTCTTCATCAATTTTGATTTCCTGAGTTTTCATATGTTTTCGAGCAAATTCACGGATCATGTTTATGGCCCTAACTGCACGATGTTGACTTTGAGATAATAGTACTTTTCCTAATGGAATTGTGTAAACACGCTCTAGTTCTTGAGACAACTATCCAACCTCCACATCAGTTCTACGCCATGCTCTAGCCTTAGGATTTGTTCTCACTGAACGCTTAGTCTTTAGAATAACCCATGCTGGAACGGCAGATGCTTGTTTTGTCTTCTTGATTAATCGGATTTTTCTTCCAGATGTCTTTCTAGTTGCCATAAAGTTTCGAACAAATTTTCCTCTTTTTAAATCAAGCGTGATTTTACACTATAAAACAAAATATTCGGCTTCAGGATGGTGAACGACTATTGCTGCAGTAGATTGTTCAGGTATAATTTGTCCAGATTCTGTGAGATCCATGCCAGATTGTTCTCCGTGAATTAGTTTCCATACGAGATGTTGCTGAGTTGTATCAGGACAGCTTGGATATCCCCAACTGTATCTTAGACCACCTTTATCAGATAATTCAAGTTCATCTTTAATTTTTTTATTTATCCATTCTGCCATTGCTTCAGCTGTTTCTACTGCAAGTCCGTGCAAATAATACGAATCAGTATACTTGTCTTCTTTATCCCATTTTTCAATTAATTCAGCTGCTTTTGTACCGACCGTAACAGATTGAAATGCAACAATATCATTCTCACCAAAATAATCAGTTAGGCACAAATGTTTGGTTTTTGATGAACGAGGAAAATCAAAAACTACATCCTGACCATCGAGTCCATCAACAACTAATTTGTCATTACGATTATGACATGTGAAATAACCATAAACAGCCTGTGGTTCAAAAAGATTATCGTCAATTACACGTTTTTTCCATTCATCAAGAAGTTTTTCAGGATCATCGATCGTATCAGCAGAGTTTCCTCTAATTCCCCATGAAAGTTTGAAAAGAGATTTTTTATTAAGATGATTCCAAATTTCATTAAGATCAAAATCTTCAGGTTTTAATCTAATTGCTTCATTTAGTTTTGGTGGCGTTGGTGGAGAAACAGGTTTAATTCCACTATGAGGAAGATTTTCAGAGTCAACTTGTTGAACTTTATTTTCTTTCCAGTTTGATAATTTTTCTTTCCAGTTATTTACAAATTCATCTTTTTCTTTAGAAACTAGTTTATCCATTGTTTTAAGACCATCAAACATGGTACCACAGTAAAACATTCCAGGTTCATAGATTCCATCTTGTTTTGCAATTCGATTAATGTAATTGCTGTTTATGGCAGCACCACCACACAATATTGGAATGTTAACATCAGTTTTTCTTGCATGCTCAACAAAGAATTGCATTTGTTTTGATGTCGATACGAGTAATGCAGATAACCCAACAGCGTCAGGTTTGACTTCATTGATTTTCTCTACAAATTTTTGTAAAGGCACCTGTTTTCCTAAATCATGAACAGTATATCCATTATTTTCAAAGATTGTTTTTACCAAATTTTTTCCAATATCGTGAACATCACCATATACAGTTCCTAAAACTAGAATACCTTTACTTGTGCCCTCTTCTTTTAACAAATATTTTTCTAATTCCTTAACAGCCGCTTTCATACATTCTGCGGATTTTAGTACAAATGGGAGAATTAATTCTCCTGCACCAAACTTGTCACCAACAATCTTCATAGCAGGAAGTAAATCATCATTTAATGTTTGAATTGCACCTTGATGTGTAACCTCTTTTTCAGCATTGATTGACAAAATACCATCATTGTCTTGTATGAGATTTGATTGCTCTAATTTTTCAGCAATTGCAGATACCACATCATTTTCAATTCCATCTTTCAGGCGATTGATAATTCGGAAATTTGCACGTTTACCTGCAGCCCATGTTGGATCAACATCAACTTTCTTGGTTTTTGATGATGAATCTTGGCTAACATTTTCAAAATGAGTTATTAAATCAGATAATGCATTTGGGTGTTTATTGAAAATTAAATCTTCAACTATCTTCTTTTCTTTTTCATCGATTTCAGTATACGGAGTAATTTCACGTGCATTTACAATTGCACTATCAAGACCATTTTGTACAGCATGATACAAAAATACTGAATTTAATATGCGTCTGGCTTGTGGAACAAGACCAAAGCTAATGTTACTCAAACCAAGTGTGGTAAATGATGTTGGAAATCTTTCTTTTACAAGCTTGATTCCTTCCAAAGTGTGTTTTCCTGCATCAAGAAATTCCTCTTCCCCAGTAGCCAAAGTAAATGTTAGAACATCAAAAATGAATTGTTCTGGACGTAAACCATATTTTTTTCCAGATTCATACAATAATTCAGCAGTAGCAACTTTTTGTTCAGGAGTTTTTGCCATACCATCAGGTCCAATACATAATGCAATTGCAGGAATTCCATATTTTGCCATCAATGGAGCCAATGCCTTGTATCTACTTCCATCACCTTCCAAATTGATTGAATTTATGATGGGCTTACCAGGAATTTGCTCAATTGCTGATTCAATAACTTGAGGATCCGTGGAATCAATAACTAAAGGAGCATCGATTTCAAGACTAAGACTTTTTACAAGTTTTAGAATAAACTCCTTTTCATCAGAACGTTCGGTTGTTGCAACACATACATCAATACAATGGGCTCCATCTTCAACTTGGGTTCTTGCCAAGTCAACTAACCCATCAAAATCATCGTTCAAAACCAATTCTTTTGCTTTTTTGGAACCCTGAGTGTTTAGTCGTTCACCAATTATGAGAGGTCCTACTTCTTGCTTCAAATCAACAGATTTGATTGCAGAACTTACTCTAGCCTTTAACATATAGGATTAGAAATGAAATTTTTGTAAATACTTATCTCATGAATTAGTATATTTTGACTATTTTCTAGGCATGAAATTAGTAAAAATATCTCAAAATTGAAAATTAATTTTCTTTTTACTATTTTTCTATAGACTAAAAAAACAACTAATTTCTGAAGAAGAATTAGATTCTTTTGTTTTAGAAAGTAAAGAGAACTTAACTAAAGCTGAAGATTACAGCAAATGTGAAATCATACCTTGAAGCATTAGAAGGACTACTAGAACATTCAGAAAAACTACGAAAAAAATTTGAAAAGGTAGTAGAACAATCTAAAGGCGATGAAAAAATACATTCAAAGTTAATTGAAATTTATGAACCAATAAAGGAATCAGAAGAAATCATCATTAAAGCGATGGATAATTTACATCTAAATTCTCTACAATTTCTCAAAGAAACTATGGAATGGAATACCAAACATGGGATAACTAACGATCACATTCTAGAGAAGTTCGGACAAAAACGAGTAGATGAAGCACTAAGTTTGAAAGATTAGATTAGTCAGATTATCTTTCTCTTGCATCAATCTTTCTTTTGTTGGTCGATAACTTTTCTTAATTGCACAATATGCTCAGGATTTGTTCCACAACAGCCACCAATAATGTTGATTTGAGGATATTCTTTGATAAATGAATCAAGGGCAGTAGCCATTTTTTCTGGAGTCATTTTGTATACGGCATGACCACCTTCATTTTCAGGCATACCTGCATTTGGAACTACCAATAATGGTTTGTGCTTTTGGTCATTTAGCCACTGAACACTTGGTTCCATTTCGATTGGACCCGTAGAACAATTCAAACCAAAGACATCAATCCCCATTTCAGAAATAGTGGTATATGCAGATTGTACATTTGTCCCAAGCAACATTTTTCCATATTGATCTAAAGTGACATTTGAAATCAATGTCACTTTTTTTCCAGTTTTTTCCATAGCAATATGAGATGCCTCAACTGCTAATTTTACCTCAAGGATATCCTGACTAGTTTCGATAAGTAAAGCATCTGCAGTTCCTTTGATTAATCCCTCAGCTTGTAACTCAAATGCATCTCTAATTTCAGACAAAGGCATCTGACCAAGATCAGCATCATTTGAACTAGGCAAATAACCAGTAGGACCCATAGAGCCAATAACAAATCTCTGTCGGTCTGTAAATTCATTACAGACGCTTCTTGCAAGCTCTGCACTTTTTTGATTTATCTCAACAGTTTGTGAACCAAATCCATATTCATCTAATTTAATTTTGTTTGAACCAAATGTGTTAGTTTCAATACAATCTGCGCCAGCAGAAAGATACTTTCGGTGAATTTCTTTTATCCAATCTGGTTTAGTGATTGACAGTCCATCATTAAATCCATCTTTCCCATCAGGGAAATCTTGAGATTTTGGATCATATCTTTGAATTTCAGTTCCCATCGCTCCATCAAAAAGAAGAATTCTATTTTCCAATGCAGTAGCAAATGTTTCTTCACTCAATTTTGTAATCGTGTTAAGAAGTCTAATGCTCCTTTAAAATCATTTGGAGATGTTAGTAAAACATCACCAGTAATACTCTCAATTTCAAGAACAAAAGATGAGAAATTGTCTTCATAGTTTGACCAATCAAGGTTAAGAAATTGTGCAGAGCGTGAATTTTTTTCAGAAGGAAATAGCAAGCAAGGAATAATTTCAAAGTTTTTTGGGTTCAAATGATCATGGAGTCTTTTTACTTGGGAAATATCATGAACCACCTGAGTAACAAATCCATTTGGATTAGAGTCTATTTTTTTAGAAATTTTTTCAAAGTTTGGTTTACTTGGAAGGGACAAAAAGAGATCAATTTTTTCATTAAACTTATTTTGAATTAGATACTTTACTGCAGAACTTGGAAAAACTCCGGATTTGTAATCATTTTCAGGAGATGGATCGCCCATTAGAATTAGAATTCCATCAATATGGGCATTTATGGCAGAATCAACAATATCAGTAATCTCTGAAATTGTTTTATCAATAACACGTAAACTAATAGTAACATTGAGTTTTGGATGTTTTTGTTTAATTTCTGCACCAATAAGTAGAGGAGAAATTCTTTCAATTCCTAAAACAGAATCAGTTACATGAATTCCATCACAAAACTTGCTAATTTGTTCAATTCTCTCATCTAGTAACTGAATTCGTGAGGGAGGATCAGATATCTTTGGAGGGTTAATCTCATATCTAATAGTCATATGTGAAA
>CALBOT010000044.1 GCA_937896695.1 uncultured Candidatus Nitrosopelagicus sp.
TATAAAGCTCTTAAGTGCAATCAATAATCTTCTAACATTTACTCTATCTAATGCAGATGCTTTTTTCTGTAATGTTTTTTGACCAAATGCAACAACTCCGCTATTAGGGAAAGTTGCTAATGGATTAACATTATCATCGTATAAAGTATCTCTATTACCATGAGTCAATTTTCTTTCTGGTTGGATTGCAATATCAATACCACCTCTATTCAAACCTGCAGGAGCAAACCATTCAGCTGCTACTTTGTCATTAAATGCATATACACCACCCATTACAACAGATGCTGGAACGAATACATTTTTAGATGCATAATTATCTGGTATTTGAATCCAAGGCCAATACATTGCTGCATAATTTGTATCTCTTGAAGAAGCTTCTGTAGTTGCATCTGTTATTGTCGATGCATATGCTACTGGATCAATAATTACAAATGCATCTCCTCTATCTTCACACATTTGAATTGCTGAAGAAGCTACACTTGAATGACCTGCCAATCCTGATATTACACCTGGTAATAACAATAAATTAACATCATATTCATCTGCATTAGCTAATAAGGTAATTGCATCTTCATATGCAGTTTTACCATTTGCATCACTAGTTAAATCATACCCTTGAGAATTTGTTGATGTAATTTCATCATAAAACTTTTGTGGATGTTGTACATTACCATCTGATCCTCCTGAGAATGTTCCTGATACTGCTGCTGGTAATGATGCTGTAAATGCGTTACTTGAAACGTTTCCATTTTCATCAAGATAATTTAATGTATTTCTTAATACCTCAACTCTAACATATTTTGATTTGTTTAAGTAAGATCCTGAAGATTGGATATATGGTGTAGTTGTACCTGAATCTTTAAGATTAAGTTTTGAATCACCAATTCTTTTTGCAATAAAATTAGTTGAATTTGGATCTAATGATAAGTTGTTATGAGTTTCAAGAATATTTTTTCTTTTACTAGTATCATTACCTGATCTAATAAATAATGTAAATGTTCCTCTTGACTGATTAACATTTGCAACTTCCCATCTTAAATTATCTTTTGAACCAGATACTAAAATATTATTTGTTCCTTCATCACCAGCTATACCAGCACCTGCAGTTGATGCAGCTGCTTGACCGCTATTTAATATAGATCCGTCTGATAGTGTATGTAATTTAAATGATGTTCCTAATGATCCAACGGATGAAACAACATTTGTTTCAGCTCCACCAAAATCACCAGCCATAATTCTAACAACTGTTAATGTGTCGTGATGTTTTAAATATTCTTCAGCTGCTAACGAAGTAAAGTAAGTATAATTACCTAATACAGCTCCAGATCCACTTTCAAATACATCGCCAAATAATGCTCTATATTCTGCCATGGACGTTACTACGGTTGGAACTAATCCTGGTCCCTTAACCGTTGGTCCTACCAATGCAGCTCCAATATTTTGGATTCCTGCTGGTAAAAAAGTTAAATCTCTTTCTCTGGTAAATACACCAGGCGATACAATTTTTTCGGCCATTTAATTTCTCCTGTTTATTTTCTTTTTAATAAATATGCTTAAATGACCTCAAACCTTTAGTTTGCTGGTGAAAAAGTACCAGATTCTAGATCTAGAGTTCCGCGGCCATATTTTTCATTAAACTTTTTAACTAATTCAAGTTCTTTTTGTTGAATATCTTTATATTCTTTATTATATTGGTCTTCAAGTATATCCAAATTTTCAGCTTTTTGTTTATGTAAAATTTGTTCTAATTTTAATTCACCAAATTGAGCTACTAATCTAGACATTCTATCTCGTAAACCTTGAACTTCTGTAAGTTCTTCTTTTGTAAACTGTTTATTTTCTGACATAACTAATTCTCCTTATTAACATATATAAATATACTATTTGTTGTTCAAACAACCATTAAATTACAAATCCTATACCAGTTCCTGTAGCTACAGTAAATACTGGAATAACCATTGGATGAGGAGCTGTTGCACCTACACCAAATGAAGTTACAGCTGTTTGTACTGTTCCTAATCTAACATATACAGATATTGCCCGAGCAATATCTTTTGCAAGTTGTCTATCAACACCTGCTTTTGATACTTCTCCTTTTGCCGACTGTCTTTTAAATGCGGCATATATTCCTTGTTCTAATAAACTATCATTTAATGGCATAACCTAACTCCTATCTTGTGCTTGTTTTGTAATTTTTGATATTAAATCTGTTTCACTTTCTATTTGACTATATGTTTTTCCTGTTTCAATTATTTTTGCTGGAAATTCATCTGTTTGATATTCAGATCCAAATTTAATTTGTTTAACAGCATATCTTTTTTGTAATGTTGATTTTCTTAATTCATCTTCCATTAGCAACGTTGCTTTTGTACGCAATGGTAATGTTGCTCTAACTATTCTATCTTCACCCACATTATTAACTGTTTCAAAAGAATAATCATCAATATATGTATTAAACTTCCAAGTTGTACCCCATGCAAATCCACCAGTTGGCATTATTGCTTCTACAACTTTATTCATATCTTCTATGTATGGTGTCCATATTAATAATTCATATGTAACATCAACAAATTCTGGTACTGATGTAATATAAAATTCTTGTGTAGGTTTTGCATTATTTAATACACCAAATCTATCATATCTATTTGCTTGAGTAAATCTATTTCGAAATGTCTGAGCATTACCTGAAGGATTTTTTTCAACGTCTAATTTTTTTAATGTATCTCTTTCTGTAATACTATTTCTTTTTAAAATCATCAATGGAGCCATAAGTTTACCTTTTTGATCTCGCATATATCCATGCTTTTGTATTTGGCTCCATTTTTCTCCGTTTGCATACATAATTGGTATATCAATTACATTACCATCTTCAGTTACTGTAGGTTTAATTGTATCACGAATATAAGATATAATAGCATAATCAACATCATAAATAGTACATGAAGGTGTTTTTATCGAATCTGTATCTCGTCTAACTTGATTAGCACGATTGATAGTACTATCTACAGAAAAACTACTTTGGGTTTTATTTAATCTTAATTTACTCATTTGTTATAAATTTTTTGGTAATTGATATTCTTGATTGACACCACCTGATCTTGTTTCTACTAAATTTAATTTGTTTCTTTG
>CALBOT010000045.1 GCA_937896695.1 uncultured Candidatus Nitrosopelagicus sp.
CAAAATTGTAGGCTCAGACAATGTTTCAAACCAGATGGTGCATGTCACTGATGGAACAAAAACAAATGTAATCAAAAATGACAGAAGAAGATAGGCAGTTTTAGTACATCCCTAACATATATTGAATACAATTTTCTAACCTTCAGTATGGAATTTGCAAAAGAATTCTCAGCGTTTCTTTATGAAAAAAAGATCATCAGATTCGGAGATTTCACCTTGGCAAGCGGAAAAAAGAGCCCATATTACATTGATTTGAGACTAGTTCCAAGCTTTCCAATTTACTATAGAAAAATGATCAAGGGATTGCAAAATTTAATTGCCGAAGACATTGGATTTGAAAACTTTCACTCGCTAGTTTCAGTTCCAACAGGAGGATTGGTAGTTGCAGCATCACTTGCAACTGAAATTCTAAAACCACTCATCTATGTTAGAAAACAAGCAAAGGAACATGGAACAGGAAAAGCAGTAGAAGGTGTAACATGTCAAGACATGAAGTTACTAATGATTGAAGATGTTGTAACAAGTGGCGGTTCTGTAATTAACGCAATAAAATCAATCAAAGAAGAAAAGATGCAAGTGACAGACGCATATGCAATAGTCGATAGAATGGAAGGTGCAACTGAAGCATTACAAAATGAAGGCGTAAAGCTTCACAGTCTTTTAACAATCAAAGAAATTGCAGAAAGCTTGTTTGAGCAAAAATTAATCTCAGAAGATGTATTAAAACAAGTTCAAGATAGAGTAAATTGAGGCAGCTCAGTCAAATGCCTTTACATCATTAATCAGGTATAACTCTGATTCTTCATTGCAGCCAATACAGCTACATCATAGCTGGAATTAAAATTTTAGTGGGCCCGATGGGCTTCGATCCCATGGCTCCTCGGTTATGAGCCGAGTACTCTACTAGGCTGAGTTACGGGCCCTAGAAAAAAATAATTTCAACTTGGTAAAAAGTGTTAGATTAGCAGTAAGACTCGTAACAACTGTCTAACAAGAGATTTTGTGCTGCAACAGATTTTTCAGCTGTTGTTAACATCAAGGAATCATCAATTGAAGTATTGTTGATAATTCTTTCCCAGGATGCTGCATGTCTAATGTCAGCAGTCATATGTTCTTCAAAGTATTCTGTTGCATCTTTTGTATCGATGCCGTAGAATTCTTTCAATCCTTCTAATTTAGTTTGACTTACTTTAGGAATTTCTTTTTCAAATGCATACATTGCACATGCGCCATTATCAAAAGAGTCCATTAGTGAACCTAAATTGGATACTGCTCTATTGGTTTTCTCAAGACCTTCATAGCCTTGTAGTTCAGATTCAGAAATTCCCATAGAACCTGCAAATTTTTCCCACAAAGGAATGTGCTCTGATTCTTCTTTCATGTTCTGAATTAACTCGTCTTTCATATCAGAAGATGCATCATTTACCATTGGTTCCATGAATTGTGGTACCTGTTTCACTAATTGGTAGTATTCTTTTGAATAACCCTTGAGTGAATCTAGTTCCAGTTTTCCATCAGACCACATCTCGTAAAATGGATGTTTGAGTAAACTTTTCTCTTCAATGATTTGATCGATTCGTTTGATTAGAGAACCCATGATTGATGTTCTTGAAATTAGGATAAAAAAGCTTGTGATTACAAAAAGTTTTATGGATTAGAAGAGCCGGAATTTTAAGCTCCTGTAGTGTAGTCCGGTCAAGCATTTAGGCCTTTCACGCCTGAGACTCGGGTTCGAATCCCGACGGGAGCATACAGTATTCTAAAGTTTAATATGTTAACTTGAAAAAAAATTGATCAGATATTTTTGGACCGAAAAAATATAGAAATTAATCCACTTTTAGAAATTTACAGCAAATATATCGAGAAGATAGATTCTGCATTAGACAAAGAATTGGAATTGTACTCTGAATCAGAATTTTGTGAGCCTCTAAAATATGCATTAGAAGGTGGAAAAAGAATCAGACCAATCATCACACTGCTAGCAGCAGAATCAGTGGGCAAAATTGATGATAATGTCTACGCAGGTGCATGTGCGATTGAATTACTCCATACAGAATCAGTCATTCATGACGATATCATAGATAATGAAACTCAGAGAAGACACAAGGATCCGTTCCATATCAAATATGGATACAACACAAGTGTTCTAACAGGAGACTTTGTTTTGGGATTGATTCTAAACATTTCATCTAGATTAGATACTGCAAGAGTTACAAAAGATTTGGCAACAGCTGCAATGCTAATGAGCGAAGGAGAAGTTTTAGAAGGAAAACTAGAAGAAAGCGAAGACGTGACATTTGAAGATTACATCAAGGTAATGGATTACAAGACAGCAACTGCCTTTGAGATGGCTGCAAAATTGGGCGCAGTAATTGGTGGAGGAAGTGAAGAAGAAATTTCAGGATTAGCAGAATATGGAAAAAATATTGGAATTGCATATCAGATTAAAGATGATTTGATGGATTGGAAAAATGAAGACAAATTATTCAATTTACTAGTTAAGAAAAGTTCAGACCCTAGAGTTGTATTCAACAAGATGGAAGATTTGCTCAAATCTTATGCAGAAAAAGCATCTGAGAGTCTAAGAAAAATTAAAGATTCTGATTCAAAAAACAATTTGGAAGAACTAGTAAATTTCACAGATTTTAAGGCATAACTGTGCTTATTGAAGGCGTAATCATTTCTACAAATTGTATTATTGGTTCTGGATAAACACCAATTGTTACCATAAAGATTACAGAGAATATCATTACACCAACAATGGATGCAGGTTCTTTGATACGTTTTTCTGTTTCACCTTCAAAGTACATCTTTCGTATAATCCAACCATAGTATGCTAGAGACAATGCACTGTTAAGAACTCCAGCTATTGCAAGCCATGGAGCCCACCATACAACACTTGTTGCATCAATGGCAGAACCAAACAGCATAAGCTTACTCCAGAATCCGTTAAGCGGTGGAACACCAGCTAATGCAAGTAATGATATGACAAGACCAAACGCGGTGATTGGCATCTTTCTACCAAGTCCCTTGATTTTATCCATGTGTGTAACTGCAAGAGTTGTAACAATTCCTGCAACTGCAATGAATGCTGCACCTTTCATTACAGCATGGTTTAGAATGTGGAATAATGATGCCTGTAATCCCAATCCAGTAAACGGTGCAAGGGAAATACCAATCAGTATGTAACCTGCATGACCAATACTGGAATACGCAAGCATTCTTGTGAGGTTCTTTTGCATTATTGCTGCAACGTTACCAATTGTCATGGTCATTATGGCAATTACACCTAATGCCAGCGTCCAATCGAGGTTTAGTGCTGCTGCACCCATGATTATGATTCTTAGTGCTGCTGCAAATCCTGCTTTCTTAGTTCCTGCAGCTAGTAATGCGGTGATTGTTGGTGGCGAGCCTTCGTATGTATCTGGTAGCCACATGTGGAATGGGACAAGTCCCATCTTGAATCCAAATCCAGCAATGAACATACCAATTGCAAGTAAACCAAGCGGTAACATGTCTGGAGATAGATTTGCAAATCCGTAAATGACATCACCAATGTTTGTAGAACCAGTGATTCCGTATGCAAGTGAAATACCATAAATGATAATTCCAGAGGATAGTGCTCCAAACAAAAAGTACTTGATTGCAGCCTCGTTTGATGCTGAACTTTTTTTGTTGAATCCTGCAAGGATGTATGTAGGAATACTCATCAATTCCCATGCTACAAACAGCATAACTAGGTCGGTTGCAAATGCAATCAAGACCATACCAATTGTAGATAGTAAGATTAGTGAGAAGTAAATTGCAGGATTTGACTTCTTTCGCATGTAATTGAAAGATCCTGCTACAGTCATTATTGAAACAATAAGCATTGCAATTGCAAAGAATGAACCAAATCCATCATCTACCAACACATCTTCAGAAAATACTGCAGCAGGAGCTAGATTGTCATCATAGAATTGGAATATTACAAATCCAAGTGCAAGTAGTAATGCACCAAATGCAATTGCACCATAGAATGTAGAACTTCCACGCTCTCGTCTTACAACGTTGATTACAGGAATAATCATTCCGGCAATGCCTAGTATTACCATCAGAATAATTGGAGTAGAAGTTAGTTCTATCATCATAAACACCTATAGTAACAATATCAGGACTACGAAAAGTATTCCAGCTCCAAATATGTAAAGATATGATTGTGATACGCCAGTTTGTGTTCCTTGAACAACTCTAGCACTCCAACCTACAGCCTTCTCAAATCCGATGTTCATTCCAGTATCAATTGCTGTACGTTCAAAGTATCTCCAGATTCCGCGTGCGGCCCAGAGTGGTGCTATCACAAATCCCCAATAAACAAATGCGTTAAGATACCATCTGTTCAAGAAGAGTTTATGCATTGAATAGAAGAAAATGTTAGAGTTTACGAATTTGACAGGATCTACCCATCGTCCAATATAGAAAATGTATCCAAGTCCAAATCCTGTAGCAAATGCAACTAGTGATGCACCTAATGCAACTGGGTTAAGTCCTGCAAGGAATCCTGGTAATGCAGATTCTTCACCATAGTAGTGAGCAGAGTGAATTCCAAATGAGTGGTCTAGATATTCATCAAAGAGGTGATGTAGTTCCTCTTCAGCAGATAATCCGATTAATCCAATTCCAATTGTTAGTACAGCAAGAATTCCATATGGGATCCACATTGATTTTGGTGCCTCATGTACGTGGTGGCCTTCGCTTTCCATCTTTTCGATGTGTTTGCTGTTCTTTCCAAAGAAGACCATTCCAATCATTCTTGTTGTATAAAATGCAGTAATAATTGCAGTCAAAACTGCTATAATGAATAATGGCAATGCCCATTCGCTTCCAGATTCATAAACTGTTGCAAAGATTGCATCCTTACTCCAGAATCCTGTTGTGATAAATGGCGCACCCATTAATCCAAGTCCTGCAGCCCACATGAACGCATACGTCTTTTTCATCTGTTTTTTTAATCCGCCCATGTCGGTCATGAATCGAGAACCTATCACATGTAACAGCGAACCTGCTGCCATGAAGAGAGATGCTTTGAACATTGCGTGAGATATTAAGTGGAAGAATCCAGCGGTATAACCATCAACATATTGTTGTGATAAACCTGCAACACCAAGTGCCAACATCATGTAACCAATTTGTGAACCAGTTGAATATGCCAAAACTTTCTTGATTTCAGGGTTAACCATTCCTTGAGTTGCCAATAACAAGGCAGTGATTGCACCAACCCAAGCTACAATTTCAAAGAATTGGTCTGCCAAGATTCCTGCCGCTGCTAATGCAAATACAATTGGTCCAAGTCTTGCAACCAAAAAGACACCAGCCTTGACCATGGTTGCTGCATGGATTAATGCAGATACTGCGGTAGGACCTGTCATGGCCTCTAATAGCCATTCGTTAAGTGGGAATTGTGCGGATTTACCCATCGCACCACCAAAGAGTAAGACAAATGCAGGAACTAACATTCCCTGCGCAGACATTTCAACTGCCCAAGCAGTATCACCAATTAGTTCTCTAAATCCAAAGGTTCCAGCGTACATGAATAATAGTAACATTCCTGAAAGCATCATTACATCACCGACTTTGGTCATGATGAAAGCCTTCATTCCAGCATGTGTTGGGGAGAAGTACTCCATTATTCCTAATGCGGTACGACCTTCTTGACCGACATGATCTTTCTTCTTATCACGATACCAGAAGCTGATCAAAGCATATGATGCAAGACCTACTCCTTCCCATCCAAAGAAGACCTGTAATAGATTATCAGATAGTATGATGAGTTGCATGGAACCGATGAAGAACATCATCCAGAACCAGAATCTTGTAATGTCTTTGTCACCTTTCATGTAACCTGTACTGTAACACATGATGAGGAAGGAAATCCATCCAACAACATTTGACATTATAACTGAGAGAGGATCTGCAAGGACACCTGCTTTGAGACCAATTGCATCAATCCACATGATTTGATGATGAATCTCATGTGCTTGAAGTGCCATTGGGAATAAGGTTGCTGCAGAAATTGCACTCATTGCTGCAAATGCAACTGCAACTCTACCAGTAGTTAATTTTGAAAATTTACCAACAGCTGGAATAATCATTGCTGCAGCAAATGGAAGAATCCAGATTAACCAAACATTTAGTTCACTTACAGGAATTCCAAAGAAGTCGTATGCCATAGCCTATACCCCCATCACTCCTTGCATGTAAGGCATAATTTGTCCAAGGAATACGTCAGGATAAATTCCTACAACGATAGTAAAGCCTGCTAGAACCATCATTGGTGCAAGCATGTACCAGCTTCCTTCTTTGACATTTTGTAAATTCTCAGGTAATTTTCCAAAGAATACTCTCTTGAGCATCCACAGAATGTAAGACATTGTCATTACAGTAGCAACTAATCCTAATGCAAACATGAGACTTCGTATATCATTTCCTTCTGAAACTGCAGTTTCTAATGCACCATAGAAGACCATCCATTCTCCCATGAATCCACTTGTTGGTGGAACACCCATTATTGTTAGACCACCAATTACTGCACAAACTGCAGTGATTGGCATTTTGCTTGCAAGTCCACCAAGTTTCTTGAAGCTTCGTGTACCAACTTGGACAATAATTACACCTGCGGTCATGAAGAGAAGTGCTTTACCTAAACCGTGAGAGACATACATCATCTCAGCGCCAGCAAGACCATAAGTTGAAAATGAACCAATTGCAAATAGGAGATAACCCATCTGACTGATACTAGAGTATGCAAGCATTCGTTTGAAATCATCTTGCATGAGAGCCATAGCACCACCATAGAACATTGTAACAACGCCCCAGATGTTTAACATGATGGAGATGTCGCCGTATGTCTGTGGCATGAACTCTACAATTAATCTGAATAATCCATATGCGCCAATTCCGATCATTGCAGGAGATAACAGTGCACTGATTGGTGTTGGTGCCGCACCATGCGCATAAGGCAACCAAACGTGGAAGATGAAGGCTGCTAGTTTTACACCCAATCCCAAGATGATGGCAACTGCTGAAATTACCAGAATGTCAGGATCAATTGCGGCTTCAGAGATATCTACAAAGTCAAAGCTTCCAACGCTTAGACCGATTGCTAAGAAACCAAGTAGTAAAACGACTGCACCTACGTGAGTCCAAAATAGGAATTGTAAAGCGATTCTTCTTCTGTTTCCGTCACCATAGAAGGCAACTAAGAAGAATGATGGGATGAGCATTACCTCAAAGAAGATGTAAAATTCAATGAGGTTTGTAGCCAAAACAGTTCCAAGCATTCCCATTGCAAACACCAGGAACATTGCAAAGTAGATACCAGATTGGTGGTTGACATATTTCTTTAGTGCTGCAGAATCAACCACTGCAGTTGTTTGACCGTCAGTGGTTGTGTTTTGGTGGTAATGTTCTTTGAATAATTCTTCAAATTTATGAACCATGTATGGTTTTGAGTATAAAGCAAGAACTGTACACAATACGTAAATAATGATTGCAAAGGGTGTAGCAAGTCCATCTAATAAGAAACCGAATTCTCCAAACATCGTAGTCCATGGATAATGTTCTTCATATGTTCCGCCAAGTGCTGCATTAATCAGTATTACAGTGCAGTAAAGAAGTAAACCAAAAGTAAACCAGGTTGCCAGGGTAGGACCGTAGTTTCTTCCAATTATGTAAGCAACAGGAGACAGTAACAGTGGTAAAAATACCGCCTGTAGAAGAACAAATTCCATTATCCTTTCAAGCTCCTAAAGTCTGCAATATCGACATTTTTGTACATTCGATATGCTACGATAATTAATGCAAGTCCTACTGCAACTTCTGCTGCAGCAATTGCAATTGAAAATAATGCAAGTGTTTGTCCACCACTGTGTGGCATAAATCTGGCAAATGCAACAAGATTAAGATTTGCTGCATTAACAATGATTTCAACTGCAAACAACATTCGAATTGCGTTGCGTTTAACTGCTAAACCATAAATTCCAATACCCAATAAGGCAATAGATACCAATACAAATTCTATTAACTCATTGCTCATTTTCTATTGTATCCTCCCTTCTTGCTAAAACTAATGCACCCATAACAGAGCCAGCCAAAATGAAAGCCATTAAGATTAATGCAGGCCAATAATATGTGAGAAAGTCGCCACCAATTTCTCTAAAATCAACAGGGTCAGAGTCAGTAGTAATTGTTTTGACTCCAGAATCTAAAATGATTGCACCTAACGCAAGAATTGTAATCAGCATAAGACCGATTCCAGCAAATTTTCTTTTTGGGTCTTCAATTTTTTTGAAAATGAGTTCTCTTTTTACAAGCATTACAGTGAATAAGATAAGAACAGCAATTGAACCGACGTAAACTGCCAATTGGAACATTGCAACAAATGGAGAATCTAACATTACATAGAAACCTGCAACACCACCAAGAGTTCCCATTAAAGCAATTGAACCGTAAACAAGTGAACGCATTTCAAGTGCTGCAATTGCAGAACCGATTGTTAGTACTGATATAGCTAAGAACAGAGCATCAGCCATGTCTGGCGCCCCGTTTGTCAATAATGAGCTCTGAATCCTGCTGAACTTGTGGTTTGACTTGTAGTTGTGCAGGTGTGTAGATTAAGCCCTCTTTTGTAAATGATGATAATTCATAGTCATTTGACATGTATAGTGCATAAAATGGACATGCATCAACACATAATCCACAGAAGACACATTTTCCATAATCAATTTGTGGCATGATTGATTTTGCATTCTGTCCCCATTTGTCTGGAACTTTAACCATTCCAATTGCTTCTGCAACACCTTCACATGCAATAGAACATAGTTGACATCCAGTACAATGATCGTGAAATAACATATGTCTTCCTTTTAGTCCTGCAATAGCAACACCAGATGAAGGATCAAACTGATAACCATCTCCAACAAATTTCAATTTTTGTTCAGGATATCGTAAAGTGAAACGCTTTACAGCTAAGTGTTTAACTCCAGAGTTTAATGCTTTGATAATTCCAGTTGCGGTTCCCATTACATTATTCCTCCAGGTCCAAGTACTCCAGCGTACACCAATCCGAGTGCAATAAAGATGTTAACGAAGGCTAGACCGATTAGTTTGTACCAACCAATGTGTAACAACATATCAAGTCTAATTCTTGGGAAAACACCCCGTGGTAGTAGTATAAAGAAAATTACTGCAACTGTTTTTAGTACAAACCATATCACTCCACTGATTAACAACTGTCCACTCGTATACTGCAGTTCGCCCTGCTGCTGCTTCACCCATTCATTAGGGTCTGCATCAAATAGAGGCAATCCAGGAGCAAAGACTGTCAATACAGGATCACCTGCATAGTTTGGAATTGGAGTTCCTTTCGTAATTAATTCAGTTTCTAATGGAGGCCAGAATACAGGACCGGTCCATCCACCTAAGAAAATTATTACAAATAATGCTGCAAATGCATAAAGTTTGAGATATGAACCCAATTGAACTAATCCATACATCATTCCAGAAAATTCTGTTAACCATCCTGCAACAATTTCACTTTCTGCTTCTGGAAGATCAAATGGAATTCTTTCGAGTTCAGCTAACATTGTGGTAAAGAAAACTATCGCGCCAATTGGCATGAATATAATCCAAGGGAAGTTACTTTGTGATTCAACTATTTCACTAAGATTTAGTGTACCAGTTAAGATTACAACTCCAAGAAGAGATAAGATTAGAGGAATTTCAAAAGATACCATTTGATGTAATGCACGAATTCCACCTATGAATGGGAATTTACTGTTAGCAGACCATGCAGAAAGAATTGTGATAATTGGGAAAAATCCAATTACAGCAAAGACTGCGAGTAAACCAACATCCAAATCTGCAACAACCCATCCACCAGGTGCAACAGGAATTAATGCAACAAATGCTGCAGCCGTACCGACAAATAGTACTGGAGCAGCCCAGAATAATGGTTTGTCAGCTTTTGCCGGAATAATGATTTCTTTTGAGATAAGTTTCAAGCCATCTCCTGCCAATTGAAGTAAACCCTCAATTTTTCCACAATAAAATGGGCCTACACGAAGTTGAAGTTTTGCCAACATTTTTCTTTCAACAAAGATTGTTCCAGCAGCTATGAGTGCTGCAAAACCAAATCCAGGAAATACTACAATTCTAAATAAATCAGAATACAGAAGAGACTTTATCAACGGAATTTGCATCGTTGGGTTAAACAGCCAGGTAAATGCCAAGAAAGCAGTTAGGAGTTCGCCATCAATTACTGGCAAATCCATGTAAAACAGTACAATTTGAATTGCAGGAATTCCTGCAAGTGTAACAATTGTTAAAATCCAAAATGCATTATCAAAAATTCCTTTAAGGAAATATCCAAGACGGAATTTTGGTGCAATAACTGACATTTATCGGTCAGCCTCCACAGGCCAGTAGTTAAGACTCCAGTAAACTGCCGGCATGTTTCCAAGTTTTTCACCCTTTAGTAAGTATGGTAATGCAATCAAGTTTCTAAAAGAACCAACACTTAGTTTTAGACGGTATGGTTCAGGTTTTTCTTTTGAAATTATATAACAACCTGCTGCACCTCGTCCACTTTCAACTCTACGATACACCTCACCTAAACCGCCTTTTGGATTTGGTTTCAGTTTTGTTCGAATTGAACCAGACTTTGGCATTTTTTCTAATGCTTGTCTAATAATGTTACAACTCTCTAACATGTCAAGCCATGGAACTTTTGAGCGAGCGTATGAATCACCAGATTTTAGTACATTAGTATGAACATCAAGCTCATCATAAACATCGTATGGTTCTTTGACTCTAACATCGTAATCAACACCACTTGCACGGAGAACAGAACCAGTTGTTCCTAAACGAATTGCATCTTCTCTAGACAATACGCCGGTATCTTCTGTTCTTGCTTTTAGAATTGGATTATCATAAAATATGTCAGCATATTCTTTGATACGCTGTTCAAAGTAATTTACCTGACGAAGGCATACATCTTCAAAGTTTGCAGGTACATCATTTCTGACACCACCTGGAATAAAGTATGCATGTGTAACTCTTGCACCAGTAATTTTTTCCATTAAATCAATTAAGAGTTCTCTATCTCCTGCAGGCCACATGAACATTGTAGAATGTCCAAGAAATATTCCATAGATTGCAAGCCAATATTGAATATAGATACATCTGTTGAGTTCTGCTGCAATAACACGAACATATTTTGCTCGTTCTGGAACTTCAATTCCTACCAAGTCTTCTACGCCTAAGACATATGGATACAAAATATTACATGAATCATGAATTACTGGTCTTTCTAAATGAGGAATGTTTGTGATGTAATTTCTTGCTTCAGCCATTTTTTCTTCACCGCGATGAACGTAGCCAGGATCAGGATCAGCGTCTACAATGTAGTCACCGTCAATTTTTACAATAATTCTCATATGTCCAGAACCAGGATGTTGTGGACCCACATTGAGGGTCATTATTCGGTCATCTACTTTGTCGACTTGTAGACCTGGAGGCATTTGTTTTGTTGGTATTACTTCGGTCATTTTATCTTCCTTTATTCATAAAGTCCTTTCTTAGTGGAGGTAGATCAGCCCAATCTTCAGGCAGCAGTAAACGTCGATTATCAGGATGGCCTTCAAAGTATACGCCAAGCATTTCAAATACTTCACGTTCATGAAATTCAACACTGTAAAACATATCCCGTAAACTTGGTAATTTTGTAGAATCATTTCCGGGATTTGGCGTCTCTTCACGTGGAGCTCTAGTTGCAAGTGCTAAAACTTGTTTTGAATATTCAGGGTCAGTGTAGGAACCTAAATGATAAGTTACACCAATTTCTTTGTCTTGAGGGTAATCAACTCCAGATACAGACTCTGCATGATCAAAAGGAGTGTTGTCTTTGATGAATTTTGCAACATCAATAATTTTTTCTTTTTTAACATTTAATCTGGTTCTGTTTTCTTGAATGTATTCTACCTCTACATCATCAGAAAATTGGTTTGCAATTTGCTCAACATAAGATTTTTCAAAAGCAGGAGCTGTGTCTTCGACTTTTTCAGGAGCTGTGTCTTTTTTATTATCTTTTGGAGGAACTTCTTTTTCAGTTGTACTCATAATTTTTTACCTATCTAGCCTTCATCCTTTTGATTTTTTCTTGTAACAACATACATCCTTGAATCAAGGTCTCAGGTCTAGGAGGACAACCAGGAACATACACATCTACTGGAAGAATTCCATCAATTCCAGGCAACACATTGTATGAATCAAAGTATAGACCTCCTGTAATTGCACATGCACCCATTGCAATTACATATTTTGGGTCTGGCATTTGATCATAGACTAATCTTAGTCTTGGTGCCATTTTTCGTGTAATAGTTCCTTGTACTACGACAAGATCACATTGTCTTAGTGATCCAAAAGCTTCGATAATACCGAATCTTTCTACGTCGTATCTTGGACTAGATGCTGCTCCAAACTCAACACTGCAACATGCTGTTTCAATGTGTACTGGCCACAAAGACCACATTCGACCCCAGTTGATTGCCATTCCTAAAGGTTGATCAACTGCTTTGTATAGAATGTCGCCAAGTTTTCCAACGAACACATTTGCGTTTTGTGGTGTTACGAGTTCTTTTAACAACTTAGTCCCTCACCTTGATTGTTGTAACTAGTATATAGAATTACCATATGTCTTTCCTCTTTGATTGATATAATGCGAATGCCATTGCGGCAAACATAATTCCTAAAAATGCAATAATTGGTAAAGTTGCGGTTCTTGGAAGGTCTAATAGAGAACTACCCCAAGCATACAAGAAAATTGCCATGACATCAAAAATGACAAACATCAGAACATATGCATAATACTGCATCATGAAGTGTGTACGACCAGCGCCAGATGGGACTTGGCCACATTCCATAGGTAGTGTTTTAACAGGATTTGGTTGTTTTTTATTTTCTGGTGAGAGCATCCTAGAGATCAATAGGGCGGGTGCCATTGCAGCACAGGCAAAACCAAACATTAGTAATACATTACTGTATGATGCCACACTCTCGCCAACCAAGTTAAACCGAGTCCCTTCGGTCAAAATATAAAGCTATAGAGAAATTTTTCGATCAAACTTTGATTTTTACCAAGTCCTGTAAATTGATATACAACAAAAAATGAGGATTTCTATGGCAGTCAACGTAGGAGATCAGGCACCAAAATTTGAACTCGTAGATGGAGATCTAGAATTTAGATCCTTAGACGAGTTTAAAGGTAAAAAAGTAGTCATATCATTTTTTGTTGCAGCAAGTTCTCCTGTCTGTGAAGTTGAACTTTGTACATTTAGAGATTCACTAAATGACATATCAGGATTAGGAGCACAAGTAATTGCAATTAGTAATGATGGACCATTTGCAAATAAAGCATTTGCAGAGAAAAATAATTACAATTTCCCAGTATTAGGAGATTATACAAGTAAAACAATCAGAGATTATGATGTTTTATTGAAAGATTTGTTGCACGTAAAAGATTACAATGCAGCAAAACGTTCTGTTTTCATTTTAGATGAAGAACACAAAGTAATCTGGAAATGGGTTTCTGAAGATCCATTAAAAGAACCAGACTACAATGAAATTATGAATGTGTTAAAATCAAACTAATTATTCTATATCTGCAATAACATCATTCTTGTTAACAGAATTACCTTCTTTGATTTTGATACCTTTTACTGTACCATCTTTTTGTGCTTTGACAGCAACTTGCATTTTCATTGATTCTAAAGTACAAACAGTATCACCTTTCTTTACTTCTGTACCATCTTCAACGTCAATTGAAACTACTTTTCCTGGAATTTGACTGCGCAAAGTTGTTTGACCACCTCCAGAATCACTTCCACCGGAATTTTTGTAAACAATATCATCAAGATGTGAGTTCATGTTTACAGACATTGATGAGCCATCTACAATGAAATTCATCTCAGAAGTTTGACTATCAACATATCTAACTGAATGAAATTCATTATTCAAAACAAACTCCATAACATTTGAATCAGTGTGAAGTATTTTTACTACATATTCATTATCTTTAATTTTAATTTTGTATTCATCTTGAGATAATTTCTCTAAGATTTCACCATCTACAATTTCATCGCTATCTTGAACTTTGTATTTCATTTTTACATAGTACCTCTCTCTACCCATGTAGAGATTCCATCTGTGTCACCAGAGTTTTGAGATTTGACTTTACTTTTATAAAATTCAGATTGCATGATTGCTGAAGCAATAGCAGGAATTTGTTTTTCTTTTCTATCTTGGATTAAGTCTTTTTCTAATTTTTCAATCATATCATATCTCTTTAAGAAATCAGTTGACAATTGTCCGTTCTTGTATTCTTCAGAATTTAGAATAGTTTTGTATAATGGAATTGAAGTTTCTACTCCTTGAATGTCAAAGTCATTCAATGCGTTTAGCATTTTTGTTCTTGATTCATCAAATGTTGGTCCCCATGTACACAGTTTTGCCATCAATGAATCATAAAATGGAGATACTGTACATCCAGGATACAAGTATGTATCACATCTAACATTTGGTCCTGAAGGAATTGTAACGTATGGTACAGGACCAGTAGATGGTGCAAAGTCTAGGAATGTATCTTCTGCGTTAATTCTACATTCAATAGCATATCCATTCATCTTTAGATCACTTTGTTTGAATGGTAATGGCTCACCATTTGCAATATCTAGTTGAAGTTTTACAAAGTCCAGTCCAGAAACCATTTCTGAAATTGGATGCTCTACTTGTAATCTTGCGTTAATTTCTATAAAATAAAAGTCTCCGTTATCTGCTCTCAAAAATTCTGCGGTACCCAAATTAGTATAATCAACTGCTTCTGCTGCCTTTACAACTAACTCTCCAATTTCTTCTCTTTTTGCTTGATCAACTATAGGAGAAGGAGTTTGTTCAATTAATTTTTGATTTCTTCGCTGAATGGAACATTCTCTCTCAAAGAGATGTACTGCGTTTCCATGCTTATCTCTACACATTTGATATTCTATGTGTCTAGTTTTTTCTAAGAATTTTTCAACAATTATTGCAGATTTGCCTACAGCAGCTATAGATTCAGAAGTTACTGTTGCAAAACCTTCATGTAATTCTTTATCGTTAGTAACTAGTCTAATTCCACGACCTCCTCCACCATAAACGGATTTCAAAAGTACAGGATAACCAATTTCATTTGCAATTTTTTCTGCTTGTTGTGCATCATCAACTATTCCTGGACTTCCAGGGACAGTTGGAACTTCAGCTTTTAGCATTGCTGCTTTACAACGCATTTTATCTCCACAAAGATTCATTGAATCTGCAGAAGGTCCAATAAAATTAATATTATTTTTTTCACACAATCGTGCAAAATCATCATTTTCTGAGAGGAATCCATAACCAGGATGGATAGCATCAGTACCAGAAGATAACATAACTTCAAGAATTTTTTCTTGGTTGAGATAGCTCTTTGCAGGAGCAGCCTCACCTATGTGATATGATTCATCAGCAGTTTTTACATGAAGTGAATTTACATCTTCATCAGAATAGACTGCTACAGTCTTAATTCCTAAAGTTTTACATGTCTTCATTACACGAAGGGCAATTTCTCCTCTGTTAGCAATTAGTACTTTCTCAATCATATTTAATCACAGGTTGATATTTCCATGTTTTCTAGGAAGTTGTTTATCACGTTTGTTGCTTAACATTTCAAGTGCTTTAATTAGCATTGGACGTGTCTCAGCAGGATCAATGACAGTGTCAACTGTACCATTTGATGCGGCAACGTAAGGATTTGCAAATTTTTCAGTAAATTCATCTTTTAGTTTCTTTAGTAATTCTTCAGGATTATCAGAATTTGCCAAGTCTTTTCTATTCATAATTTTAACAGCACCTTCTGAACCAAGTACAGCAATTTGTGCAGTTGGCCATGCATAGTTTACATCAGTTCTTAGATTTTTACTACCCATTGCAATGTATGCACCACCATATGCTTTTCCAATTACAATGGTAATTTTTGGAACTGTTGCTTCACAATATGCATATAGTAATTTACTTCCATGTCTAATTATTCCATTATGTTCTTGGTTTGAACCAGGCATGTAACCAGGTGTATCAACAAGAGTTATGATTGGAATTCCATAGCAATCACAGAAACGAATGAATCTAGCTGCTTTATTTGATGAATCAATATCTAATGCACCTGCCAAAAACATTGGTTGGTTTGCAACAATACCTACTGTTTTTCCATTCATTCTTCCAAATCCAACAACTACATTTTGTGCAAACAATTCATGAATTTCAAAGAATTTGTTATCATCTAAGATTGAGTAAATAATTTCTTTCATGTCATAAGGTTTTAGTGAATCTTCTGGAACAATGTTTATCAAATTATTATCTAATCGATTTGGATCATCAGAAGTTTTGATTGCTGGAGGTGCTTCAGAATTATTTTGAGGAATGTAAGATAAAAGAGATTTGATGTAATCCATACATTGGTATTCATTTTGTGCAACAAAGTGTGCTACTCCACTTTTTGTTCCGTGTGTCATTGCTCCACCTAAGTCTTCAAAGGAGATTTCTTCACCTAAAACAGTTTTTACAACTTCAGGTCCAGTAACATACATTGTTCCTGCTTTTTCAACCATAATGACAAAATCAGTCATTGCTGGAGAGTAAACAGCACCACCTGCAGAAGGTCCTATACTTGCAGTAATTTGTGGAACTACGCCAGATGCAAGTTCGTTGTGATAAAAGATATCAGCAAAACCATCTAGACTAAGAATTCCTTCTTGGATTCTAGCACCACCAGAATCAGCAATTCCAATAATTGGACATCCATTTCTTACTGCATGATCCATAAGTTTTGTAATTTTTTTAGCTCCCATCTGACTTAATGTGCCACCAAGAACTGTAAAGTCATAAGCAAATACATAGACCTGTCTTCCATTAACGGTTCCATAGCCACCTACAACACCATCAGTGAAAAATTTCTTTTTTTGCATGTCATATTCATGATAATGATGAGTAACCATAGCATCAATTTCAACAAAAGATCCATCATCACACAGAAGGTCGATTCTCTCTCTAGCAGTTAGCTTACCTTTTTCATGCTGGGCGTTAATTCTATCTTGACCGCCACCTTGAACGGATGTTTTTTTGTTATTCAGATATTCGTTGAGTTTATCAGAATGCATGCCCAGATTTTGCGCATCAGATATCATATATTAATTTAAGTCGAGTCAAATTTTGGTTAATTTTTTAAATTTAATAAAGAAAATTTCTTTTTCAATGATTTTTGGTAAGTTTCATAAGAATTTCCCAATTCTTCACATTTTTTACATATGCAAAGTTGGGAAACATTTGATCGATTACAATCATCTTGAAATTCACATTGGGAGCAACCTGCAGAACTGTCACAGACAATACATTTGAGATCTTCAGTTTCTACGCATTTCTCATGCTTGACTCCAAGACCCTTTGACCAGAGACCAATTTCGTTTACTGCTATTTTTTCATTACATACCATGCAAGTACCCTCAAATTTCATAGTAATTTTTCTCCAGCTCATTTTAGCAATTCAATCTCCTTTTCGAGTAACTCTTCGTAAGTTTCTTCAAATTCTAATTCAATTGAATTATTTTTCTTTAGTGTTAAAATTAATGGAAAGAAAAATGTAGAAAATGTACTGTTTGATACATGAAGTTTTTCAGACAATGTGTTTGAAATTGCTTTAATTTTTGCACCATCCCAACGTAATCGATTTAATAACGACCACGATAAATTGTATTGAGTGTATCTAGCTGAAGAATCTTTTTCATAAAGAGAAAGTAAAATTGAATCAAGATATCGGAGTAATCTCCAGTTTTGTGTTTTCATTATTTTTCCATATAACATATCAGCTTTAGAAATTATTTCTAGTGCTTTTGACATTTTATCTGAAGATAAATTACTTGTAATAATACTTGAGTAAAATGCATTTATTTTTTCTCTAGGATCAATTCGTAAAGAAAATAAAACAATTCTTGCTTCTTCAAGTGATTGTGATTTAAAAAATGCATTTATTCCATCTTCTATGTTTAATGACTCAAATGATTTTTCAGTGTTAGGTTCAAATCCCGTAACTAGTGCTTGAGCAGAATTTATCATTGAACGTATATCTCCTTGTGAATCAGTGATTAATTTTATCAATCTACCGGGATTAATTTTTGCGTTTTCTTTTTCCAAAATCATATTGAGATAAAGTTTTAAAAATCTTGGAGATAACGGATTAATCTGTAAAGTTTTTACAACTTTTTTTATTTTTTTCATTTTATCAGATGAATCATAATTTCCAGCAAGTACAATTGGAACAGTTGGTTCTTTCAAGATACTGATTAACGCTTCAACACCTCCATAATCAGAACGACCATGTATTCCATCAACTTCATCAATGAATATCATTGGTTCGCCAAGAACAGTTTGATTTCCAAGAACAGGAGTTAGTATTTCTTGAATATTTTTTTTATTTCTAACATCACTAGCATTAAGACTAATCATATCATAACCAAATTGTTTTCCTGCAAGGAAACACATTGTTGTTTTTCCAATTCCAGGCGGACCAACTAATAATAGAGGTTTTGTACCTTTTTTCCATTTTGCAAACCATTCAACAAACTGCTTTCTAGCATCTTCATTTCCAACCATATCAAAAATATTTTGAGGTCGGTATTTTTCTGACCACATCATTTGTATCACTTAGTAGGAAGATTTTGAGTTAAATCTGACCAGATGTTTTGTGCTTGTAATTTTTTGTACCAAAATAGGTTATAATGTTCAACAGTCAAGAATAGAAATTCTAAGAATTTTCGATGTGAAAAATTATCGGGTAGTTTTTCAAGTGCATCTCTGGCTTCATTTAGGTATGATTCACTGTGCTTCATTGTTTCTTCAAAACCAGTTTTTACATCATTCATTTTTAGTGAATAGAAAAGTGGCCATGATGGAATTTTTGCTGCTTTATCTCTAATACTATCCTCAATTTCATTTCCACACCCAACAGATTCTGCTGCTTTTGCCATTCCAGTATAAAAAATGTCAGCCAAAGGTGCACGATTTAATGCCATATTTCGACCTGCAGTACCCATAACAGAACGATATTTTTTGTAGCTTTCAACTAATTCTTCTTCTGTAATTGAAGTTGGTTTATCTTTTAATTTTGTATCAAGATATTGCCCAATTCTTGCTTGTTTGAATCCTTCCTC
>CALBOT010000046.1 GCA_937896695.1 uncultured Candidatus Nitrosopelagicus sp.
GAAAGAAAATAATATTTCCATGATATACATTACGCATGATTTAGCTACGGCAAAACATTTTGCAGACAATATTTTAATTTTAAATTCCGGACAGGTGATGGAATTTGGAACTATTGAAAAAGTATTATCGAATCCAGAAAATCCATACACTAAAGCCCTAATTGCCGCAGTTTCAGAACCAGATCCAAAAAATCTCTACAAAGAAAAGAAAATCCTATTTGAATGATTCATTAAAAAAATTTAATCAGTATTTGATTATGCTATTCGTGGCTTTTGTTTTTGATATAGTTTGTAAACTAATCCAGTTATAATCATCAGTGCAGCAGTAAGTCCAGACCATAAAATAAAAGGAATAACTTCAGTATCAGTCATAATTAGTCTTAATTCATACCAAGATAAACATGTTAAGAAGATAATTGATTGTTAGATTATAATATTCAGAAATGTAATAAATTTAGTTGGATGAGTTAAATTTTGACGTAATAGTTGTTGGAGGAGGGCCTGCTGGCTCATCTGCAGCACATATGGCTGCAAAAAATGGATGTAGAGTCGCATTAATTGAAAAAGAAAAAGAAATTGCAGAAACGGTCAGAACAAGTGGTGTAACATGGATTTCAGACATAGAAAAATTTGGAATACCTGAAGAATGCTATAATCCCATAAAGAAATTTTCGTTTTGTTCTCCAAATAATTCGGTTAAAATTTCAGATAATATTGCAAAGGCTGCAGTTTTAGATGTAAGAAAAACATACAGATTTCTAGCTAATAGAGCAAAGATATCAGGAAGTGAAATATTTACAGCTACAAATGTTACAGGTGTTGTAAAAGATGCTTCAGGCAAATGCATAGGAGTTATTGCAAAATCAAAAGGTAATCAAATTCAGTTTAATTCCAAAGTTGTGATTGATGCAAGCGGTTTTGTTTCAATCATTGCAAAAGAATTAGGGTATGTTAGTCAATGGAAAAAATTTGGCGCAGGGGCAGAGTTTGAGGTGAAGACAGAAAAATTAGAACATGATAATTGGTGGTTAATGGTAGGACAAGAGTATTCACCTGCAGGATATGCATGGATTTTCCCAACATCAAAAAATACTGCAAGAATTGGGGTAGGGGTTGGAAAACCAGATTCAGATATGGATCCAACTGCAAGATTAAACGAATTATTAGAAAAAAAATTGGGACCTATCAAAGATTTAGGAAATATTGAAAAAATAGAATTCCATTATGGTTTGATTCCAAATGATGGGTTATCAAGAAAAACAGTATATGATAATTTGATTCTTGTAGGAGATTCTGCAGGTCAAGCAAATCCACTTGTCTTGGAAGGAATAAGATACGCAATCAGATTTGGAGAAGTTGCAGGTAAAGTTGTAGCAGATGCAATAAAAAATGGAGATACAACAGAGACATCATTAAATCCATACGAAAAAGAATGGAAAAGAGCTATTGAATCAAAAATTAATTCTGCGGGCAAAGTACAGAACAGATGGGTTGGATTAACAGACGAAGAATGGGATAAAGAATTGAGCATAATTGAGGAGTTAACAGCAGACGAATTCCTGGATTTCATTCGCGCAGATTTTGGAGTATCAAAGATGGTAAAGCTTGCAACACATCATCCAAAGATGATTGTTAGGCAGCTATTCAATATGGTCAAAGGCGCATAGTGTATAATCACACAAGAGGCAAGGCTTTATTCATCCACATTTTGTCGAAAACTGTATGACATTTGAGAAATCTGAATCAGGACTAGTCCGTAGTTTATCTCTAAAAGATTCAGTTATGATTGGAGTAGCATCCATGATTGGAGGTGCCATTTTTGTCCTAGTAGGACCAGGTATGGCACAAGCCGGTGCTGCATTAATGATTGCGTTTTTGCTTAATGGAATTATTACAGTATTTACTGCTTTAACGTATGCAGAATTAGGTTCTGCATTTCCTGCAACAGGAGGAGGTTACAAATGGGTAAGAGAAGGTTTGCCAAGACCAAATGCATATCTTAGTGGATGGATGGCATGGTTTGGACATACTATTGCAGGCAGCCTTTACGCAGTTGCATTTGGTTCATTTTTTGCACATCTTCTAAGAACATCAGGGGTTATCGGGGATGATACAGGAATTCCAATAGACAAAATTTTAGCTGCAATTGCAATTATAATTTTCACGTTTGTTAATGTAAGAGGTTCATCAGATACAGGAAAAGTTGGTAACGCAATTACATTTACACAATTAGCAATTATCGGAATACTGATTGTCGCTGCAATTGGTGCAATGATGTTTGCAAATCCAAATTGGTCTGACAATTATACAGATTTTCTTCCTAGTGGAGTAGCAGGATTAGCACTTGCAATGGGATTAACATTCATTGCATTTGAAGGCTATGAGATAATTTCACAAGCAGGAGATGAAATAAGAAATCCAAAGAAGAACATTCCACGTGCAATTTTAATTTCGCTTGGAATTGTAGTTTCAGTTTACATTTTATTCACATTTGTTTTCATCGGAGGTTTAAATGAATCAGTGATTGGAATGCCCGCGTGGGAATTTATTGGAGGATTTGGCGAATTAGGAATTATTCAAGCTGCAGATCAATTTCTTCCATTTGGAGCATTAATTGTCCTAGCAGGAGGTTTGGTTTCTACACTTTCTGCATTAAACGCTACAACATTTGCTGCAAGCCGTGTTAGTTTTGCAATGGGTACGCAGTACAATCTTCCTTTTGTATTCAGTAAGATTCATGGAAAATATCGCACACCATTTGTTGCAACAATTGTTTCAGGAATAATCATGTTAATTCTTGCATTATCTATGGATTTGACTGCAATTGCATTTGCAGCTAGTGTGATGTTCCTGTTTTTATTCACACAAGTAAATCTGGCATCAATTACAATTAGAAGATTATACGCATCAACTGTAGAATATGGATTCAAAACACCTCTCTTTCCATTGATTCCAATAATAGGCATTTTAACAGCAATGGGTCTTTCCATATACTTGCTGTTTACACATCCAGAAAGTTGGTTAATAGCTATAATCTGGATAGTAATTGGTTTTGTAATTTACAAATTTTACACATCAAAAAAAGAATTAGAACATAATGCACCTCTAGTTTTTACACAAGGACCAAAATTACGAAAAGAATACAGAGTGCTAATGGTTTTCGACAAACGTTCTGCAGAAAGAATGTACAAAATGGCAAGATCTATTGCAAAGGACAAAGATGGAGAAATAACAATTTTGGATGTGGTAAACGTTCCACGACAAACACCACTATCTCTAACACATGGAATTGGAGAAAAGGGATTAAAAGCAATAGAAGAATTTAAAAGAGAAATTACAGGATCTTTAAGAAATAGGTATTTAGTCAGATTAGCACATGACCCAACTGAAGCAATTTTACAAACTACAGAAGAACAAGATATCAATACATTGTTGGTTGACTTTGATTTTTTGAAAAACAATAGAAAATTACTTTCACTTACAACGTGCGATATTATCGGAGTCAGATTAAGAAAAACATTTGATGAAGATATGAAAAATATTGTGGTCGCATATGATAAAGGAAGACATAGTGACCTTGGATTAGAAATTGCAAATTCAATTCAAAAAAATGAGGAATCTAAAATTCGCATTATTCGAGGAGTTATTGAGGATCCAAAAGAAGAAACAGAAATTGTGAACAGGATTAATGAAAAAATGTTCGAGTTAGATTTACCAAAGATACAATTTGAAAAAGTTTATTCAGATTCAAACATAATAACAGAATTACTAAAAAACTTCAAAAAAGAAAAGAATGCATTATTAGTTTTAGGTGCAGGTAATCAGACAGATACGGCATTCAGTCCAAAGACGTTAAGTATTTTGGATAAAAGTGGAAAATCAGCCATAATAGTTAGAAATCATAGATTTTCAGAAGTTCATGCAAGATCATTTGCAAATTTCATTATGCCACGAATCATTCAAGTGAAATTCATCTATCAGATTTATGTTAACATTATGCAAAAAATTTACACAATGAAAGCAAAATCTCACAGAGAACGAAACGATGATGATTATTTTGACGCCTAATTTCTGAGATATTTTCAACTTATGAAGTAAATTTCCTTAATTATAGAACAATTAGATAGTTTTGTAAACGAAAATAGAAAAAATTTAACTAAAGCCAAAAATTATACGAAATGTGAAATTATTTCAAACAGATAATAGACTACATGAGTTACTAGATCAGATCAAAAATTTACGCAAGACATACGAAGAATTACCAGAACAATCTAAAGATGATCCAAACTTTGAATTATTTCTAACATTACACAAACCAATCAAGGAATTAGAGAAAACTATCGTAACTATGTTGGATGATTTACATCTAGACGGTTTGCACTTTATCAAAGAAACTATGCAATGGAATAACGAATATGGTAAATCTAATGATTACATTGTAAAGGCTGTAGGTCAAAAAGTAGTAGATGAAGCACTAAGTTTGAAGGATTAGATAAAGGGTTTTACAGATTTTTTTCTCCAATTTTTTAATAACTTGACTTAGTTTGAGATATCAAAAACTATCAGGGCATTATGGAATAAACCTTGAAATAACTGATTACCTTTTAGGAAAATTACAAGTGCGAGCTGGTGCACAGTGCTGTTACGACAGAGGAAACTCCTCTCTCCTTGCAGAAATTGTGGTCCGGAGATGGGCAATCAGAGATGGTTGGCAACAGAGCAGAAAAAAATCTCTCTTGGAGTGTACGATGAGGACAAAATCTGAGATTTCCGAGAAAAGAGAATGAGAAATCTGACCCACAAGGAGCAAAGCCAAACAGAACTATAGAATTCTGCATCTGGTTCAGGTAGGCTGCAAAGCGGAATAATGTGTAAAACAGAAAGAGGGTTACAGCCAGCACGCACTATTATTCAGGAGACCAACCTTTTGGTAAAGATCCTCTAGAACTTGCTGCGCTTGTGTCATCAGTTTTTGTTTCTTCAGTTTTTGTTTCTTCAGTTTTTGTTTCTTCTGCTGGTACTAGATCAGGTTTTTGTTCAACTTGTGGTTCGTCATATACACTTCTGTGTTGTGAATAATCATCAGATTTGAGATGTGCTTCACCTCTGTTAGTTTTGTAACCACCAGAGCCGGTACTTGTATCTGCACCAACTAATTGTGTTGGGTCAATACCTGTTTGTACATTTCCGGCTTTGATATCACCTTTACGTTTCTTTTCACTTACAACAAAGACTGCAATTCCGGCAACACCGGCCATTCCGGCCATTCCGTAAATGATCATAACAGGGAATTGACCAGTAGATGTTGTTGCAAAGCCTTCAGGAGCTTCAGGATAAACACCTACAACTTCAGTATTATCTAAAACGTCAATGTTTGAAAATCCTGCAAAGAAAATGTTTGCTGCATCTGCAGATTCAATAGTTCGTAAATCATAAGTTGTATCAGTAGTAAATGATGCTACAAATTCTTTTTCTGTTTGAATTCCTTCTCTAAGACTACTTTCTCCCATTGTGTAAGATGACCAAACAACTCCTGCTAATTCATCAGACATTCCATATTGTGAAGCATCTACATTGATTCCGGTTGGGTCAAATAAGAAGTGCCAGTTACCTAGAGGTTGGTCTTTGATTCCACTTGCATTCATAATTGGAGTATTCAATAATGTTTCAGCTTCACTACCCAATACTGCAGAATGTAATCCTGGAGCAACATCAGCGATAAATGATATTGGTAAGTTAATTTCATGAGGAATTCCTTTTGAATTAACGATAACGTCATCAGGAACTGCCAATCCTCTCCAGTTCATATCAACTAAAGCAGAGCTTCCACTAGAAGAGTCACGAAGTACATGGTTTGTAATTGTCATGGTTAAAACGATTTTATAATCAATTGAGGTGTTCAAGCCACGACCGGTTAACTTAGTATCATAATCAATTTGAACATCAGTTATAGCAGCTGAACTTCCTAATTGAGATATTTGGTAATTAATTCTATCACGTAACTCGTTTACTCCAGGATCAGCAGAGGTTACAGTGAAGGTTTTAGCAAATTTTTGGCCTCTAAGTTCATCTGCAAGCATTCCACCCTGGTCATAATTGATAATAACAGTTCTTTGGAATTTTAACTCAACTTCATCAGTTGATGCAGAATCAACCCATGTTCTAAATTCCATTTGTGCGGCAAAAGCAGGACCTACAGTTGATGCTAACATGATTACTGCCAAAGATGCAACTAAAATTCCTGTACGAGACACGTAGCGATTTTTCTATTCTGGTACATAAATCTAACTTAGAAGACGATTTTCTGCGATCATTTGGAAGAAGTAATATGTAGTCATTGTTTGGGGACTTTCGTTAACAATTATGATTACAATATTGGCAGGCGGCACAGGTTCAATCAAAATGGTCAGAGGCTTTGCAGCTCATGATCAAGAAGTTACAGTAATCAGTAATGTCGGAGACAATTATTGGTTATACGGAATGTATGTGTGTCCAGACATTGACACAATAATTTATGGATTATCAGGAATTTTAGATGAAGAAAAAGGATGGGGCGTAAAAAAAGATACTAATAATTTTCTAAGACAAATGGAAGTTTTTGGAGAAGAGACATGGTTTAGAGTTGGAGATAGAGATGCTGCAACTCATCTAATTAGAACTAACATGTTAAAGAATGGAAAAAATCTTTCAGACATTACACAATGGATGTGCGAAAAATTTGCAGTAGAATCCAAGGTCATTCCAATTACAGACAATACAGTTGAAACAAGAATTACAGCAAACGGCGAAGATTTGCATTTGCAAGAATTTTGGGTAAAACATAGAGGCAGAGGAACTATTGAAGGAATACAATATGTCGGAGCAGATAAAGCTAGACCAAACCCAGACGCAATTAGTGCAATTCAAGATGCAGAACTAGTAGTCATTGCACCGGGAAATCCACTAACAAGTATTGGACCAATGATGGGAATTAAAGGAGTAAGAAAAGAATTAACCAAAAATAAAAAGAAAGTAGTTGCAGTTTCACCGCTAGTTGGAAACAAATCATTTAGTGGACCTGCCGACAAATACATGGAAGCTGCAGGAATTGAAGTGTCAGCATTTGGATTAGCACAATTTTATGCAGATGTTTGCTCAAAAATGATCATAGACACAAAAGATAAAGCACTTAAATCAAAAATTGAAGGATTGGATATACGTGTATTAGATACAAAAATAAAAATGCAAAATAAAATGGCTGAAGAAGCACTTGCAGGATTCATTTTAAAACAATTGAAGTTATAATTGAAAACATCAGTAATAATTCCCGTTAAGACATTTCAAAAATCTAAAACAAGATTACAATTATCCAAGGAAAAAACAAATTCATTATGCAGATTACTATTAGAAGAAGTAGTAAAAACAATTTATGATTCAAAGTTAATCGACAAAACAATTGTTGTTACAAATGAAGAACAGGTTTCAGACATTATAGAAAAATATGATTGTGAAAAAATTCAAGATAAATATGAAACAAGTGTAAATGATGCAGTCAAACTAGCTGAACAGTATTTGATAGACAATCAATTCACACATTCTATTGTATTGCCATTAGATGTTCCATTTTTTGATTCAGAAGATATTGAAAAATTGTTAAAATTTTCAATAAATAATTCAGTGATAGTAGTTCCATCAAGACATTTTGACGGAACAAATGCATTGCTTAGATGCCCCATCAATTCAATGAAACCCAGATATGATGAAGGAAGTTACAGATTTCAAATTGAATCTGCACAAAACAATGATGTAAAAATTTCAATTGGTTTGATTTACAAACTAATGCTAGATATTGATAATACAGAAGATTTGGAATTTGTCATAAAACAAAATATCAAACCGGAATTATGCAAGAAAATTAGAGAGATTATTGAGAACTAATCATTCTGAAACTATCTTAGAATTTAAAGAATTTTTGTAGTTCAAAAATAGCATCGCTGCAGAAATAATTCCAGATAGAATTAGAATTACTTCAAAGGTGCCAATCATAGAATGGGAAGATGCATTTTGTACAGAAATTCCATTTATCTCAGATATTAAGAACAGATAAGAGTAGATGAAATAGTTCGTAGCCCAATGTAAAATTATTGCAGCAGCTAAACCATATCTAAAATAAACCCAACCAAGAATTATTCCTCCGACAGATGCCTGTAAAATTTTTCCAGTGGTCCACGGTTCACCAGAAATTACATGTGCCACACCAAAGAAAACTCCAACTATCACAATTAATGCAATAGCCTTTTTGTTATCGTAAACATGTAAGTTTGAATATGGATGCCATAATGATTTTATGAAAAATTTTATCGACGATTTATGAGAATAAATTAAAAATAATGGAATACCAATCAAAACCAATCGAAAACCGATTTCTTCAGTGAGAGGAGCAAGAGATATTTGCAAAAATAATATAAGATCATTTGCAGTATCTGGAGGTTGAGTTACAATTCCAAAACTTTCCTGAACTAATGTTATCACCGCGGAAATTAAAACAAGTATTGAAAACCATTTGATGGATATTAGCATGTAATTATCAGAAAAAGAGAATTTTTCATTAGATAGAATGTTTCCAATTATTTTCATAAAATTTTTTTTTGGACCCAAAAATGAAATAGCAAATAAAATAACAAAAACAGACCAAGAAACTATGAACAGATCACCAATCTGATACTCTAGCGGTATCTGAAGATTTACACCCGCAATAAAGACGTCAAATTTTTCTAGAGGAAAAGTATAATCAATGTCATCTCCAATATCTGAATTAAAAATTGCATAAACACCTAATGGAAATGACACAATCATCAATCCAAAAATTACAGACATTAATGCAGAAAAAGGTATCCCAAAACCATGTAAGATGTTTTGTAAGCGAGGCACGATAATTCTAATGGAGTTCTATTTTTTCTTCAGAGAATCCTAATTTGACAAGTGCCTCTTTGATTGTATCTCGATGGTCACCTTGTAAGAAAATGTATCCCTCTTTAGCAGTTCCACCGCAAGCATATTTTCCTTTTAGTTCTTTTGCAACACTTTCCAAATTATTAATTTTAGGATCTAGACCTTCAATCATCGTTCCTTTTTTCTTAAATCTTCTAGTTTCTAAACGAATAATTATTTGAGAACTGTCTTTGTCTAAATCACCACAAGCGCATAAATCGTCAGGAAGACCACAAGTATTACAAATTACCGCCATTAGTTCGAAATATTTTGAATTATCATATTATTAAGCCTTAGTAGAAAAAAATACAATTTTTTAGGTCGAATACTAAGCACAAACATGTCTGATGAGATTAGAAAAAGGGCAATCGAGATGCTTTTGAGCGGAGCTACATTACTTAGCGAACCATGTCCATACTGTAAAGGAGTGAGAGTTATGAAAGACGGAGATGCATTATGTGTAAGTTGTGGAAAATCACCTGACAAGGAACTAGAAAAGAAAAAAGATGAGCCTCAAAATGAATCACCAGTAAAAAAATTAGAAGAAAAATTGCAGATTATGACTGACGAATTATCAGAAGAAAACGATGTTGAAAAACAACAAAATATCCTAAAAACGATCAATTTGCTGGTCGATACGATATCAAAGATGAAAAAGTAGTCAAAAACTTTTTATGCGTAATTTTTTGGTTTGAGACATGGCAGATAAGAAAACCAGTGCATCACTTCCAGCATCCGGAGCAGGTCTTTTAAGATTTTTTGAGGATGAGACGAAAGGTGTCAAAGTAGATCCAAAAATTGTGGTCTCTGTTCCAATTAGTCTAATCATAGTATCTTGGTTACTTGATATACTGTTAATTCCTTGATCAAAAAATGCCTGAAAAAGACGACGTCAGCAAGATACATGACAAATATACATTATCATTAATCAATCCATCATCACATTACATTTCATTAGCTGCATCAATTGTAATTGCAGGACTAATTGGAGCATTTACTGCTTCAACATACTTAGGGTCAACAGAATTAATATTTCCAACACTAGCAGTAATTGCAGCATTAGTTGGAACTCAATTTTTAGACATTCTTTTTGCAAAGCATAGAGAATATTCAAAATCACTTCATGTTTCACTGTTTGGTAATTCATTGTTCTTTGTTAGTACACTAATTGGATTTGGAGCAATGGGGTTGTTTGAAAAAGACACGTTGGATTTGTTTTATGTAACTATGGGAATGGTGGTTTTTGCCAGTTTTAGAATTGGAATTTTTACAACAATTTTAGGTGCAAGTTTAAAAAAAGCATGGGCAGTTGCATTTATTCAACCAATGGCAATGTATCTTGTTTTAGTTCCATCAGATATGTGGGTAAGTTCACTAACAAACCCGTGGGCCATATTATTTGGAGGAGCATTTTTAGGATTAGCAACAGCTTGGTCTTATCTTACCGATAAAGCAGGCAGGCCAGGATTAAGAAGCACACATGAATTAATTCAAGCATATGTAACATCAATGTCAAGAAAAGATCCTGATCCATTAGAAAAAATTATTGAAAAAAGTTCAACAGAGTCCACAGTATCAACATCTCAATTAAGATTTCAATCATCAAACAAAGATAGTGATTTTAGAATAGTTCTGCCAGATATTCACCCAGGACCGTTTCATCCCGTAGGAGGAAGTAACATTACAGGATTGATTTACAAAGAAATGGATTCTACAGCAATGGTAATGCATAGTATTTCAAACCATGATCTAAATTTGCCCACACAAAAAGAAGTTCAGAATTATTTACAAAGCTTGCAAAATAGCAAGCCTAAACAAAATGGCGTAGTATGTACAGAACCAGTATCAGTTACAATGAATAAAGCACGTGCAGCAGGATTACTCTTTGACAGAACAGCACTATTGTTCTTATCACTTTCCCCTCACGGAATGGAGGATTTGCCACCTAACGTTAGAAGCGAAATTGAACAATTTGCTGAAAATAGAAATTTTGAACAAGTTTTGATAGTAGACACGCATAATGCAATGGGAAAAGAAATTTCAAAAGAAGATTCTGAAGATTTGCTTTTAGCAGCAAAATCCACACTTGATACTTTAAAGACCAAAGAAAGTCATCCGTTTAAGTTTGGTTTTGCAAATTCTGAGAAAATGAATTTAAATCAAAATGATATTGCAGGAGGAAGAATTGCAACGTTGTGTCTGGAAATTAATAATAAAAAATACTTCTTAGGATGGGCCGATGCAAATAATATGGAAAATGGCGTCAGAGAACAAATTGTAACACACTTTGCAAATAATGGATATGAATTAATTGAAATTTGTACATCAGATACGCACTACACAGCAAGCGGTGCAAGAAATAGAAACGGATACTTTCAATTAGGAATGCTATCAAAACCAAATGATCTTGCAAATTGGTATTTGGAATTGGCAAAAGACGCAGAGTCAAAAATCAAAGAAGGAACATTTGAGGTTTTAGAACATCAGACAAATGTCAAAGTAATGGGACCTACAATATTTTCTGATTATTCAAATATAATGGATAAAACAATGACCATCACAAAATGGTGTTTGTTGGCTGATGCAGGTCTTTTTGCAATATCCATTTTTCTATAGATAGAGAAAATAGAAAAAAGTTAACTGAATAAAAAAATTACGTCAGATGTGAAATCAATAATTCCAATTTACACCAAAGATTTAGATAATTTTCTAAATAAAATTACAAAACTTCGTAAAACCTATGAGAAAATACTAGAACAGGCTAAAGACGATACAACAACCTTTGAACTTTATCAAACTTTACATCATTCAATCAAAGATTTGGAGAAATATGCAAGTGAAATGATTGAAAAAAATAAGGATTAATCGTTACTTTTTCTTTCCTTATAGAATTTTGCCTGCATTTTGTGTGTATGTTCATGAAGTTTTGTGAATTCTTCAATAATGTTATCGACTAAATCGTTATCAGGACTGTTTGGCTCTGCTAATCCCAATTGTGTTTTTGCATCTTTCCAATTTTTAATAGCAGAGTGTAAATATTTTTTATGAATTTCTAATTCGTCTTCCAGATTACTTTCTTCATTATTTTTTGACATATCTACATCATCTCAAGGCGACCGTGCTAAAATCTTGTCGTTATCAGACGAGTATTCACCAATTGAATTAAAATCACCAGTAAAAAAAACTGAAACTGATAAACAACTTGCAATAATCACCATGACGATTCCCAAAGTTTTGAAATTCAATATATTTTTCTATATGCAAGAGATATCTAAACCAGTAGAAGAATCTATAATTTTGAAAATAATGCGATTTTTCCATCTGCATGTTTCAGAACTGATTTATCAGGATTGATAATTTTACCAAATACATTGACGGGGGATGCAGGCATAATTTCATCACCATTCCCCATAGGAGTTTTTCCAAAAAACAAACAAACTGCTTTACCCGTAGGCCAAAATGCTAAATCATTTAATTGAACCGGACTTTTTGCATTTTCTTCTTTAACTGACATTGGAAATTCTGAAGTGTAAATTTCGTCACCCCATACATTGAGTGATGCCTCAAATGGAAGTGAATTTAGAAATGATTCCACAGTTTTTGGCGAGTCAGAATCATCTAATTCTAAAATTATTTGTTTTTCATCAAATGTAACCTGAATTTTCTGCTCCATGAAATTTTATAGAAGATTGTGATTAAATTCTTTTTGAATACGGAATTACTGATTTTCTATAGATTTTAGAGAATCAAGATTTCCTACAAATTCATCTAAAAATGATGTTAATTTCATAATAGGTACAATTGGCACATTATCAACAAGTTGAATTCCTTCGTGATGGAGTGTAACTATTACAGGTAATGCTGTGATGTTTTCTTCAGCAACATATCTCTTTACACGTTCAATCTGTTTTTTTACAATTTCATCTAATGCAGACTTACTCATATTTTTCCAGTGTTTACAGTCTATCAATAATGCAAGATTCATTTTTTTACCAATGACGTCAATTTCCATTCGAGGTTTTGTTAAGATTAAATTTTTTGTGACATCAAAATCATTTTCTTCAAGAACTATTCCTGTGAGAGTCTCAAAATCCCTCCAAGTGAGATATTCAGAAACATCTTCAATTGTCGCACCAAGAGTGATTGCAAATAATGCAGTTTGTAGTCTATCATGAGGTATATCAAAATCTACTAAATTGTCATTCCACGTACCAATTCCATTTTGGACTAATGTATACAACAATTCTTTTGCACTAATTTCATCTAATTCAGTGACAATAGAGAAATCAGTGATACTCACTCCACCTTCAATTACACCATTAATTCCCTTTACAATCAATTTTGGGTTCATGTATAATTCAGATTAATTACAATTGTATTAAAATGCTAAAATTTATCCAAGGTGAGGTATTAGTTGAAACAATTGGAAATTTTTAAGATAATTCTCATTATTTGCTTGATATCGATAATTCCTACAGCATTTGCTCAAAAAGGAACGTATGTGGATGAAATAAAATTCATTCAATATCTTGATGAAAATACAGCATTAGAAGAAGTGAAAAATGGAAATTTGGATATGTACTATTATAGAATTTCTTCAGACAGACTAGAGGATTCAGAATCAAGGGACAAATTGAAAGTGTATGAGTCAACTGGCGGGTACTATAGTATTTTGTTAAATCCAACAGACAAAGGTCCTTTCAATCCATTTTCAATCCAAGAAGTGAGATATGCTGTAAATTTTCTGGTGGATAGAAATTTGATTGTAAATGAGTTATTAGGAGGGTATGGCACCCCAATGTTTTCAAATTATGGTAGCTTTTCAGCAGAATATTTGAGAGTCTTGGATGTAATTGAAACTTTTCAATTTAGATACAATCCATCATTTGCTGAGAATATAATTTCAAATGAATTGAGTACAAAAGGAGCAGAAAAAATTGATGGTGTGTGGAATTATGAAAATGAACCAATAGAGATTACATTTTTCATTAGAAGCGATGATCCGGTGAGAAAAGCAATAGGAGAAATTCTATCATCAGAATTAGAAGAGATTGGCTTTAAAGTGAATAAAGAATTTGGAGATTTGAACAAGGCATACGTTGTAGTTTACGGCTCAAACCCTGCAGAACAAAAATGGAGCTTATACACTGAAGGATGGGGAAGTTCAGGGTTTACCAGATATGATTCAGTAACTCTTGCTCAGATGTATTCTCCATGGTTTTCAAGCATGCCGGGAAATAACAATCCAGCAAACTGGAATTATGAAAATCAAAAATTAGACGAATTAACTCAGAGAATTTACTCGGGAGAATTTAATGACAAAGACGAAAGAACAAGTATAATCAAAGATGCGATGAAAGAAGGAGTAAATGAGTCTGTTCGAATATTTCTTGCAAGTAAAATTGATCAATATGTTGTCAATGAAAATGTAGATGGAGTGATTAACGCACTAGGGGCAGGAGTTCCAAGTAGATTTACACCAATTAATGTAAGAACAGATTCAGGAACATTGGATGTGGGTGTAAAACAGATTTACCAAGCAGCATGGAATCCAATTGGCGGATTAGGAGATACATATAGTAATCAAATATGGCTTTCAATTTCAGACCCGATTTTAACAGGACATCCATTTTCAGGAGAAATGATGCCGATTAGAAGTTCATGGCAAGTAGAAACAAATGGAATTAATTCATCAGTGCAAGTTCCAAATGATGCTATAATGTGGAATTCCAATTCAAGGGTGTGGGATATAGTAGGAAATGAAGTTTTGGCAAAAAGCAAGATTACTTATGATTTGAAATTCAACCAATGGCATCATGGTCCTGAGATGAACATGAATGACATTATCTATTCTGTATACTTCCTATCAGAATGGGGTTCAGAAAGAACAGAAGATGATAGAACATATGATACTGATTTTTCTCCACAAGCATCTCAAATTTTGAATACATTGAAAGGAATTCGAGTGATTGATGAAAATACAATTGAAGTGTATACTGATTTTTGGCATTTTGATTCAGGAGAAATTGCATCATGGGGAAGTGTTTGGAGCAGTATGCCTTGGGAAATTATGGCATCGATGGAACAAATCGTAATGGACGGAAAAAGCTCATTTTCAAGAACAGAATCAATTACAAAAAATATCAACTGGCTTTCAGTGATAATTCCAAATGATGCAAATCAAGTAAAATTACAATTAGAAACGTTTGAGAAAAGTGGACATGTACCAGATTCATTAATTCAGTTTAATTCACAAAATGATTTTCAAAATATAAGATACAATTCAAGTCAAAAATGGATTGATGAGAATAACCATGCCGTGATTAGTAACGGTCCATTTTATCTAGACAGGTATTCTCCAGATTCGAGAACAATAGTTATCAAATCATTTGATTACGGAAACTATGTTTTTGAACAAGGGAAATGGGGAAAATTTGAAAATGTTAAATTTCCAAGTATTATGTCAGTTGAGTTTTCAGAACCATACGTAATAAATTCAGAAGAAGAAATTCTTATTTCAGTTGAAAATTCATCTGAAATTCACTATTTTATTGTAAATTCCAAGGGAGAAATAATTCTAAACGGAATTAAAGAGGAAGTAAATAATGA